>NZ_JCAXEW010000059.1:0-382 GCF_059759275.1 Ferdinandcohnia sp. GQ5 | reverse complement strand
ATTTTGCGTCCAGAGAAGACAGATTGCGAGTAGGCACACAAGATAATTTTAAGCATCATGCGTGGATGATAAGCAGGACAACCCTCATTTCGAAGAAATGGTTCGAATGCTTCTTGCGGGATACTTTCAACTAAATGATGGACATGGAAGGCAATATCATTATTTTGTAATTTTACTTCTAAATCTAAAGGCAAAATTAATTGATTCATGTTATAATCTTTAAACATAAGGACACTTCTTTCTGTTTGGATTTTGTGTGGTAACTTAATTTTAACAAAGAATGTCCTTATTTTTTATTTAAAAATAATCAAAGCCTGTGAAATTTTACTCATAGTAAAAATTCACAGGCTTTTTCAGTTCAGAGGAGGGTTTTGTCCCAGCC
>NZ_JCAXEW010000058.1:0-393 GCF_059759275.1 Ferdinandcohnia sp. GQ5 | reverse complement strand
TAAATGGTGAGCCATGAAGGACTCGAACCTTCGACCCTCTGATTAAAAGTCAGATGCTCTACCAACTGAGCTAATGGCTCGTACATAATAAAATTTGTACAATTTGAAAATGGTGGAGGATGACGGGATCGAACCGCCGCCCCCTGCTTGTAAGGCAGGTGCTCTCCCAGCTGAGCTAATCCTCCAAATTCTAGCCTAGCGACGTCCTACTCTCACAGGGGCAATGCCCCAACTACCATCGGCGCTGAGAAGCTTAACTTCCGTGTTCGGTATGGGAACGGGTGTGACCTTCTCGCCATCGTCACTAGACTATTAAAAGAACATTTCCTATTATAATCTCTTTTCGAGATTAATCAAGAGGAAATTCATTCCTTCAAAACTAGATAACGTACT
>NZ_JCAXEW010000057.1:0-423 GCF_059759275.1 Ferdinandcohnia sp. GQ5 | reverse complement strand
ATTTTAGAAGATGGCTTCGAAGATGCTATCCAGTTTTTAAATGAACCCAATAAGTTTCAACAATATATTCGCAGCACAAATTCACTGGAACGCTTAAACCAAGAGGTTAGAAGAAGGGAAAAGGTAATCCGAATATTTCCAAATACTCAATCCGCGTTTAGAATGATTGGAGCAGTCCTCATGCAAATAAATGAGGAACAAGAAATGAAAAAAATCATTAGAAGTAGGAAAGGTTGAGAAAAGCGCCACCTACCAAGTAAAGTGTGAACGCCTAATTTCGAATTGACATTGAGCCTCCGGTGGGCATGAATAAAAGCCAGGAAGCCAGGAGTTTAACAACACCTGGCTTGCCACCAGGCTATCATGCCCACCCCTCAATGTAAATTCGAAATAATTCTAACTCGCTATACAAATTTATAAATA
>NZ_JCAXEW010000056.1:0-427 GCF_059759275.1 Ferdinandcohnia sp. GQ5 | reverse complement strand
GGTTGAAAATCATTGTTGACACTTTTACACAATATTAAGGACTTGACTTACAATCAGCACACATGTGTCTGAAGTTAAGGTATCTTTGGACAAGAGCACGCTCAATCAAAACTTCTGTGTCCGATGTTGAAGTAACTTCGGACAAGCAAACATACAATCAACACTTCTGGGTCCGAAGTTAAGGAATCTTTGGACAGGCGCACGCTCAATCAACGCATCTGTGTCCGAAGTTAACAAATCTTCGGACAAGCGCACGCTCAATCATCACTTCTGTGTCCGAAGTTAAGGCAGCTTCAGACAACATAAGACACTATCAGCCCGGTGGTGCCGATATTTAGGTATCTTCAACCAAGCGCATAAACAATCAGCCTGGGCGTGTCCGTTGCTGTGTTTTTTATAAAATCCAAATAAATGTTCAAAAAATAAA
>NZ_JCAXEW010000055.1:0-467 GCF_059759275.1 Ferdinandcohnia sp. GQ5 | reverse complement strand
AGTGCGTTATTTAGTTTTGAAGGAATGAAAATTTCTTCTTGAAATTTTTTTTGAAGATAGTATAATATATCTTGTCTTTAACTTATCTAGTGACGATAGCGAGAAGGTCACACCCGTTCCCATACCGAACACGGAAGTTAAGCTTCTCAGCGCCGATGGTAGTTGGGGCTTTGCCCCTGTGAGAGTAGGACGTCGCTAGGTTGGATGAGACGGAGGATTAGCTCAGCTGGGAGAGCACCTGCCTTACAAGCAGGGGGTCGGCGGTTCGATCCCGTCATCCTCCACCATATATTTTAAGTTTAATTTGCCGGTTTAGCTCAATTGGTAGAGCAACTGACTTGTAATCAGTAGGTTGGGGGTTCAAGTCCTCTAGCCGGCACCACTTGCGAGCCATTAGCTCAGTTGGTAGAGCATCTGACTTTTAATCAGAGGGTCGAAGGTTCGAGTCCTTCATGGCTCACCATTTT
>NZ_JCAXEW010000054.1:0-489 GCF_059759275.1 Ferdinandcohnia sp. GQ5 | reverse complement strand
ACTTGGGCAAACCGGCCTTTAAATACAACATACTACCCTTATATTTTCGCTGATGCCATGTATATTAAGGTGCGTGAACATAATCGTGTTGTATCAAAGGCTGTCTATATCGCTACTGCCATTACGGAAGAAAACCGCCGAGAAATATTAGGAATAAGAGTCGATCACGTAGAAAGCTATGATGCTTGGAAAGCATTTTTACATCACTTACAATCTCGAGGAGTACAATCTCCAAGACTATTTATTACAGACGCACATCCCGGATTAAAAAGGGCTCTAAAAGAAGTATTCGTTGGAACTGTTTGGCAACGTTGCACTGTCCATTTCAAGCGAAATATTTTTAATGTACTACCTAAAAAAGGGGTAGATGAAGAAAAACTAGGATTAAAGAGAATTTTTGAAGCTGTTAGTGTGAATGATGCCAGAAGGTTTAAAGATGAATTTCTTGAACGATTTGGAGAAGATTCAAAGCTGGAGAAAGCGACCCGA
>NZ_JCAXEW010000053.1:0-489 GCF_059759275.1 Ferdinandcohnia sp. GQ5 | reverse complement strand
GCGGATCGCTTTCTCCAGCTTTGAATCTTCTCCAAATCGTTCAAGAAATTCATCTTTAAACTTTCTGGCATCATCCACACTAACAGCTTCAAAAATTCTCTTTAATCCTAGTTTTTCTTCATCTACTCCTTTTTTAGGTAGTGTATTAAAGATATTTCGCTTGAGATGGACAGTACAACGTTGCCAAACGGTTCCAACAAAGACTTCTTTTAGAGCCTTTTTTAATCCGGGATGTGCGTCTGTAATAAATAGTCTTGGAGATTGTACTCCCCGAGATTGTAAGTGATGTAAAAAGGCTTTCCAAGCATCATAACTTTCTACGTGATCAACTCTTATCCCTAATATCTCTCGGCGGTTTTCTTCCGTAATGGCGGTAGCGATATAGACTGCCTTTGATACAACACGATTATGTTCGCGTACCTTAATATACATGGCATCAGCGAAAATATAAGGATAGTATGTTGTATTTAAAGGCCGGTTTGCCCAAGC
>NZ_JCAXEW010000052.1:0-524 GCF_059759275.1 Ferdinandcohnia sp. GQ5 | reverse complement strand
TTGAACAATTGGGTCGAGTTGTTCCGTAAGAGAAGAAACAAAAGACTTCGAAACACTTTCTCCACAAAGTTGTTGGACAATATTCTTTACTTTACGAGTAGACACACCGTTTATAACCATTTCGAGCATTGAAAGCACAAATGCTTGGTCACAACGTGCATATTTTTCAAACAAGGAAGGTGAAAATCCCCCATTGCGAGTACGAGGAACTCTGAGATTCACCCTACCAATACTCATAATGAGCTCTCGCTCATAGTAACCATTTCGAGAATCAAATCGGTCAGTAGAACGTTCATAAGATCCAACTTGAAGAAAGTCATCACGTTCTTTCTCCATCACAGAATTTAAAACAAGAACAATCGAAGCTTTAATAACGGAGTCAATATCAGAATTCATTACTGATTCTTTTAAAACATCAATATCTAGGTTAAACTGTATTTGAGTCATTTTTATTCCTCTTTTCAATGTTTTACTTGGTCGTTAAACATTGTTGACAAAAAGGAATAAAATGACTCTTTTCTTTT
>NZ_JCAXEW010000051.1:0-525 GCF_059759275.1 Ferdinandcohnia sp. GQ5 | reverse complement strand
CTTCGTTGACTCGCTTTCTCCGCTGCTCATGCACCCTAAAGTGCACTCCGCTGCTCGAAAACTCATCGCCTCGAACTTCTTGCTTCTCGTGCGCCTTAAAGTTTTAAAGAACTTTACTTCAATGAATGTTTTGTTACGTTATCTAGTTTTCAAGGAACAAAGCTACTGACTTCAATCACATCGTGATTTGCATCAGTGAGTAATCTTCATGCAGCTTTGCGCTGAGGAATCAATCATCTTCGATTAATCTTGCAGACACAAGCGCAAAATAAATATTTGCAAACAAAAAAACCGTCGGCAAATAAATGGTGGAGCCTAGCGGGATCGAACCGCTGACCTCCTGCGTGCAAAGCAGGCGCTCTCCCAGCTGAGCTAAGGCCCCAAGGGATATATAGAATGAATGGTGGGCCTAAATGGACTCGAACCATCGACCTCACGCTTATCAGGCGTGCGCTCTAACCAGCTGAGCTATAGGCCCATTCATATTAGATTATGAGAAAAGTTAGTTCTCTCAAAACTAAACAC
>NZ_JCAXEW010000050.1:0-555 GCF_059759275.1 Ferdinandcohnia sp. GQ5 | reverse complement strand
CTGGCTATTCCGGTTCGACCTTGTCCGAAGTTCACGCAGCTTCGGACACACACTCGCTTTTTCGACTCGCCCTTGTCCGAAGTTCACACATCTTCGGACACAAGCTTGCTTTTTCGATCCGACCTTGTCCGAAGTTTACACATCTTCGGACACAATCTTGCTTTTTCAATTCGACCTTGTCCGAAGTTCACGCAGCTTCGGACACAATCTTGCTATTTCGATCCACCCTTGTCCGAAGTCCATACAACTTCGGACACAACCTTGCTTTTTCGACTCGCCCTTGTCCGAAGTTCACACAGCTTCAGACACAAACTCGCCTATTCGATTCGACCTTGTCCGAAGATTACACATCTTCGGACACAATCTTGCTTTTTCGACCCACCCTTGTCCGAAGTTCACACATCTTCGGACACCAACTTGCTTTTTCGACTCGACCTTGTCCGAAGTTCACACCACTTCGGACACTAACTCGCCTATTCGATTCGACCTTGTCCGAAGTTAACACAGCTTCGGACACACACTCGCTTTTCCGAGATTAAGTCCATATAATTGTGT
>NZ_JCAXEW010000005.1:0-259021 GCF_059759275.1 Ferdinandcohnia sp. GQ5 | reverse complement strand
ATTATTTTTTTCTTCCTTAAATTATCTATAAAAGGTTACATCTTCTACTATAATGTACACCGCAAATAAGGGTTAACAAGTAAAAAGTTCTGGCTAGCATTGTATTACGAACGGGTGCTTTATAAAATAATATAAAAACAAGTTTAGAGAAAAAAACGCAAATCCGGGATACCAGTGACCTTACAATAGTAAAATTACATTCGAATAAATTTTACAACTGTTATTTCGCAATTACCTGATAAAATCGAGATGGCAAGGCTATCCATCAATTCGATAACCACCAGATAATGAATTCTATTTAACTCTATATCCTAGAGTTTTACTTTAGGTTAGGGGTAATTTTCCTTCCTTCAACCACGTTTTCAATGCATAATCAAATTGAATCTTTTCTTTTTTTAATCTCGGATACCACTCCATCTGACGATTTAGCAAGTCCATGTGAGACTTCAATGTATTCACTTGTTCTTTTATCTTTTCCTTTTGTTCCTCAAGAATTTCCAAACGTTTTTCGCCGGTTTGGTCGCCTTGTAAAGTGAGATTAGCATATTCCTTAAGCTGAGCAATTGGCATTCCCGTTTCCCGGAGACAGTTAAGAAGATTAATCCACTGGATATCCTCATTATCAAAAATCCGTCTTCCACTTTCGTTTCTTTTGACGATAGGAAGAATACCTTAAGTTGTTAATAATTATTTTTCCCTATCATTTACAATGTGCCCGCATCTATTTCTCCTAAAATTTGTTAGAAATATGTATTTATTACTTTAGCAGTACAGCATCATTATCATTTATGATAAATCTCCTTTACACCTATTTATACCTACTTTGATTAAAAAAAGAAGTGAAGGTGCAAATCAAATTAGTGACATATATAGGCAAAATAATTTTGCTTTAAAGAAATAATTTGCACTTAAATTCATTTTTAAACAGGGTCATCCTTCATTTGTAAAGTTGGCACGGATTTTGCAAAGATTTATATGAACGAAATAAATTAACTTAAGGAGGATGACATGATGGTACAACCATACAAACATGAAAAATTTACGGATTTTTCTGTTAAGTCCAATCGAGATGCATATAAAAAAGGATTACAAAGGGTTGAAAGCTATTTAGGCAAGGAATACGATCTGATTATTGGTGGTGAGAGAATCGCTACTAAGGATAAAATAGTATCGATTAATCCGGCAAATAAAGAAGAAGTCGTTGGCCGGGTTTCAAAAGCAAACCGTGACTCAGCTGAAAAAGGCATGCAGGCAGCTATTGAAGCATTCAAAACATGGAAAAAAACAGCGCCAGATTTGCGTGCTGATGTATTATTTAAATCAGCTGCCATTATACGCCGCCGTAAGCATGAGTTCTCTGCTTTATTAACAAAAGAAGCAGGAAAACCATGGAGAGAAGCAGATGTTGAAACAGCAGAAGCGATTGATTTTCTTGAATTCTATGCTCGAGAAATGCTTAGAATCAAAGATGGTGCAGAGGTGAAAAGCCGTCCGAATGAAAATAATCGTTATAATTATATTCCATTAGGTGTTGGCGTCATTATTTCTCCTTGGAACTTCCCATTAGCAATTATGGCTGGAACAACCGCGGCTGCCATTGTTGCTGGAAATACTGTTTTATTAAAACCAGCCTCAACCACACCGGTTGTAGCATCGAAATTCGTTGAAGTTATGGAAGAGGCAGGTCTTCCTGCAGGGGTTCTAAACTTCGTACCTGGAAATGGTTCTGAAGTTGGCGACTATCTCGTAGATCATAAGGATACTCGTTTCATCTCATTCACGGGATCACGCGATGTTGGCCTTCGAATTAACGAACGAGCTTCTAAATTAAATAAAGGTCAAATTTGGCTGAAACGCGTGATTGCTGAAATGGGTGGTAAAGACACAATTGTTGTTGATAGGGGTGCAGACCTTGAATTGGCTGCTCAATCAATCGTGACTTCCGCATTTGGCTTTTCTGGGCAAAAATGTTCAGCGTGTTCACGTGCAGTAATTGTTGAAGATGTATATGACCAAGTATTAAGTCGCGTTGTGGAATTAACAAACGAATTAACGCAAGGGGATCCAGCTGACTATAACAATTACATGGCGACAGTCATTGACCAAAATGCATTTAATAAAATCATGAACTATATCGAAATTGGTAAAGAAGAAGGGAAGCTATTGGCAGGAGGAGAGGGTGACTGCTCTATAGGTTTCTTTATCAAACCAACCGTATTTGCAGATCTTTCACCAGAAGCTCGTATCATGAAGGAGGAAATCTTTGGACCGGTTGTCGGTTTCACCAAAGCAAAAGACTTTGATCATGCTATTGAAATTGCAAATAACACAGAATATGGCCTGACAGGTGCTGTAATTTCAAACAATCGAATGAACATCGAAAAAGCTCGTGAAGATTTCCATGTTGGCAACCTTTACTTTAACCGTGGCTGTACCGGTGCGATTGTTGGCTATCAGCCATTCGGTGGATTCAATATGTCAGGAACAGACTCGAAAGCAGGTGGTCCTGATTATATCCAGCTTCATATGCAAGCTAAAACCACTTCTGAAATGTATTAAATAATTGCTTTCATTTTTAGCAACAAATTTCAATATTACAAGGAGGGAGTATTAAATGGTCGTGCAGGCAACTAAAACTCAAGAGTTAATTGATCAATCAGAAAAATTTGGGGCAAACAACTATAATCCACTACCAATTGTGATCTCAAAAGCTGAGGGTGTATGGGTGGAAGATCCTGAAGGTAAGAAATATATGGATATGTTAAGTGCTTATTCAGCCGTGAACCAGGGCCATCGCCATCCCCAAATTATTCAAGCACTAAAAGATCAGGCTGATCGTGTAACATTAACTTCCCGCGCATTTCATAATGACCAGCTTGGACCATGGTATGAAATGATTTGCAAATTGACAAATAAAGAAATGGCACTCCCAATGAACACAGGAGCAGAAGCAGTTGAAACTGCAATCAAAGCTGCGCGCCGCTGGTCTTATGAAGTAAAAGGTGTAGTAGAAAATCAAGCTGAAATTATTGCGTGTGTTGGGAACTTCCATGGTCGTACGATGACAGCGGTATCTCTTTCTTCAGAAGCTGAATATCAGCGCGGATTTGGACCAATGCTTCCTGGAATCAAGTTAATCCCTTATGGTGATTTGGAGGCTTTGAAAAAGGCCATTACAGAAAATACAGCTGCTTTCTTAATTGAGCCAATTCAAGGTGAAGCCGGGATTGTCATTCCGCCAGAAGGATTTATGAAAAGTGCTTCTGAATTATGTAAAGAAAACAATATTCTTTTCATTGCTGATGAAATTCAGGCAGGACTTGCCCGCACAGGTAAAATGTTTGCGTGTGAGTGGGATAATGTAGATCCTGACATATATATTTTAGGAAAAGCGCTAGGCGGGGGAGTCTTTCCAATTTCTTGTGTTGTTGCAAGTAAAGAGGTTCTTGGCGTATTTAATCCAGGATCACACGGATCGACATTCGGTGGAAATCCAATGGCCTGTGCAGTTTCGATAGCATCTATAAATGTACTTATTGAAGAAAAGTTGGCAAACCGTTCTCTTGAGCTTGGCGAATACATTGTTGAAAAATTAAGAGAAATTAACACCCCAATAATTAAAGAGATTCGCGGCCGTGGTTTATTTGTTGGTGTTGAGCTTACAGAGCCTGCACGTAGATATTGTGAGGCACTAAAAGAAGAAGGTCTTCTATGTAAAGAAACTCATGATACAGTTATTCGTTTTGCGCCGCCATTAGTAATTAGCAAAGAAGAAATAGACTGGGCAATTGAACGTATTAGTAAAATTTTAGGTTAATTCAATCAGAAATTTATTGAATATAATTAGTTAAGAGGTGCCATTATGGGGACTGCAGAAGTATCGGAAAAAACCGATCGAAAAGTGGAGGAATCGTTAAATCTATTTACTTCAACTCAATTTGTCATCCAAGAAGCTTTGAGACAGTTAGGTTATCAAGATGAAATGTATGAGCTTCTTAAAGAGCCGTTAAGAATGCTGAAGGTTAGAATACCTGTAAGAATGGATAGTGGAGAGGTAAAAGTATTTACCGGTTATCGATCACAGCATAACGACGCTGTAGGGCCGACTAAAGGGGGAGTAAGATTTCACCCTGAAGTCAATGAAGATGAAGTGAAGGCATTATCAATGTGGATGAGTTTAAAATGCGGTATCGTTGATCTACCATACGGCGGGGGTAAAGGCGGAATCATTTGTGAACCTCGCAATATGTCGATGGCTGAATTAGAACGATTGAGTCGTGGATATGTAAGAGCGATTAGCCAAATTGTAGGGCCAACAAAAGATATTCCAGCACCGGATGTTTATACAAATTCTCAAATCATGGCATGGATGATGGATGAGTATAGTCGTTTACGTGAACATGATTCACCAGGGTTTATTACTGGGAAGCCGCTTGCGCTTGGCGGTTCACAAGGAAGAGATAAAGCAACAGCCCAGGGTGTTGTTATTTGCATAGAAGAAGCTGCAAAAAAACGTGGTATTTCTATTGAAGGTGCCAGGGTAGTTGTTCAAGGATTTGGAAATGCAGGCAGCTTTATAGCAAAATTCATGTATGATGCTGGAGCGAAGGTAATTGCAATATCGGATGCATACGGAGCACTCCATGATCCTAATGGCCTTAATATTAATTATCTATTAGACAAAAGAGACAGCTTTGGAACAATAACAACATTATTTGAAAATACAATTTCCAATAGAGAGATGCTTGAATTGGAATGCGACATTCTTGTGCCTGCAGCTATTTCCAATCAAATAACTGTTGAGAATGCTAATAATATCAAAGCTTCTATCGTTGTGGAAGCAGCTAATGGCCCGACAACAATTGATGCTACAAAAATACTGACAAACCGCGGAATTCTTCTAGTACCTGATGTTTTAGCAAGTTCAGGCGGCGTCACAGTTTCATATTTTGAGTGGGTTCAAAACAATCAAGGTTACTATTGGACAGATAAAGAAGTAAACCAAAAACTTCGCAAATTACTCGTTCAGGCTTTCAATAGTGTATGTGAAACAGCCCAGCAAAGAAAAGTAAATATGCGTCTTGCTGCCTACATAGTTGGTGTTCGTAGAATGTCTGAAGCAGCTCGCTTCAGAGGCTGGGTTTAATTTTAACGTGATTAGGCAGAAGCCGCCCATCCTCTATAGGTAGACATGGAAGGGAAAATCCAAAAAAAGGCATTTGGAGATGCTCATATATCCAAATGCCTTTTGTCTCCGTTTTGAGGTCTGAAGGGAGGGTAAGACCTATCCTGTTGGCTGTTCCTTTATCTTCAATTTTTTCATCCGATACTGCAAACTCTGGCGGCTTAAGCCTAATAGATTGGCAGTTTTCGAGATGTTGAAGTCGTTTATTTTTAAATAATACTCAATGAGTGCCTTCTCAAACCTTTTCGTTTGATTTGTTAAAGAAGAAACCGATCCAATCTGCTCCTTCATTAAATTGTCGACAGAAGGAGCTTGAGCAATTCTATCGTTAATTTGTTTCACTTTTCTTCGATATTGATAAGGCAAATGTGAGTATGCTATTGTTTCTTCATTATCCAACATAATATTCATGGATGCTTCAATAACATGTTCAAGCTCACGGACATTACCACACCATTCATACTCCATAAATGATCTCAAAACTTCTTCAGACAACCCTTTCACATTCATCTGAAATCGGTGATTATACTCTTCTATAAAATGTTGCACATGTAAAGGAATATCCTCCTTTCGTTCCCTTAATGGGGGAATAAAAATGGTCACAACTCCAAGGCGATAATATAAGTCTTTTCGAATGTGGTTGTTAGCGATGGCATCAATAGGATCCTCATTCATATTAGCAAGCACACGGACATCGACCGGTATTTCATTTGTATCACCGAGTCGGCGAATTGTTTTTTCCTGGAGCACGCGTAGCAGCTTTGCCTGCAAATTTAAATTTAACGAATTTATTTCATCAAGCAACAATGTTCCACCATTGGCTTGTTCGAATAGGCCAGGTTGATCAATTGCACCGGTAAAAGCACCCCGTTTCGTACCGAAAAGAAGGCTTTCAATCAAATTGTCTGGGAGGGCGGCACAGTTTTGTGAAATAAACGGACCTGAAAAACGTTCGCTGGCATTATGAATGCTTTGGGCAAAAAGCTCTTTCCCAGTGCCTGTTTCCCCAACAATTAATACATAAGAAGAAGTACGGCTTGCCCGTTTAGCAGATTCAATTACCTCTTTAATTGCCAGACTGTTTCCAATAATGTCCTTAAACGAAAAGCGTGGTTTCCCTGATGGCTGCCTTTTTTCTTTTATAAGCCGCTCGAGCTTTGTCACATCATGGGCAATTTCTACCGCACCAATCAATTTGTCATTCTTATAGATTGGCATCGTATTGTTGACAGTAGTGATCGCACGCTTCTTATTATTAAAGTAAGTCTGCTTAATATTTTTAGTTTCAATCCCTTCCTGTAACGCTTTTTCAAGAGTACTAGATTGGTCATCTTTAAACATAAAAACATCCAATAAATTTTTATTCATAACTTCCTGAATATTCATCGATTCCATTTGCATCATTTTTTTGTTGTAGATTATCGTTTTTCCCGTTTCATCAACGGCGTGAACACCAACATCTACTACATCCAAAATCCGTTTATATAACTGGTTGAGCAATTGTAAATCCTTTACCATCTCTTTTGAACTTTCCATATCACGTTCCCCTTATGATTTATTACCTATTTAATCATAAGAAATGCAATAAGATTTTGCAATCGGTAGAAAAATAATAATTTTCTGCCGAAATATTTTGCACAAAAAATTTAAAGCCTCTTTTATTTATGCAAGATAATAGTTGGCATAAAACTTGCATAATACTTAGTTGCATTTCAGTGCGTTTGAAAAATACTAAAGGTATTTATGGAAAATGATGAAATGCCTTTAAATTGATGGTTTTGGTGATAAAAAGTTAATCTATTTTCCGAAAGGCTATTAAAGACTAATAATGCAAGGAGAAGATTGAGTTTGGTTTAAGAATAAAACAATAATTATTGAAAGGATGAAATATTAATGCTTCACCGAGTTAATAAAAGAGTAAAAGATTTGCGAATTAACTCTGTTAGGGAACTTTCGGAAAAAGCTGCTCAATACCCAAATGCAATTGATTTAACAATTGGGCAACCGTATTTTTATACACCTGAACATATTAAAAACTCCGGAAAGTTGGCGATAGACGAAAATAAGACGCAATATACCCTAAACGCTGGAACTATTGACCTTCGTAAAGCTGCAAGTCAATACATGTATACAAAGTATAATTTAATCTACAGCTGGAAAGACGAAATTCTGGTCACCAACGGGGCTACCCAAGCCATTGATGTTGTATTTAGAACTATATTAGATGAAGGTTCTGAGGTCATTATGCCTGGGCCAATCTATCTAGGATATAAGCCTTTAATAGAAATGTGCGGAGCCATTCCAATCATAGTTGATACAACAGATAACGGCTTTAAACTAACTGCAGATCTAATTAGGGAACATATTACAGAAAAAACTAAATGTGTGGTTTTAGCTAATCCAAATAACCCTACTGGATCTGTATTAAATGCGGAAGAGGCAAATGAGATTGGAAAGTTATTAAAGGATAAGGAAATTTTTATAGTATCCGATGAGATCTATAGTGAGCTAGTTTATGATACGAGTTATCAATCTATGGGTTCAATCCCTAAGCTGAGAAACCAAACTATTGTCATTAATGGCTTATCAAAGTCTCATTCAATGACCGGATGGAGAATTGGATTTTTATTCGCTCCAGCATATTTAATGCATGAATTTTCAAAAGTTCACCGATATAGCATCACATGCGTCAGTTCAATTAGTCAGGAAGCGGCTTTAGAAGCTTTAATAAGGGGTGCAGAGGATCCTTTATATATGAAAGAAGAGTACCTAAACAGAAGGGATTATGCGTATAACCGTTTAACCCAAATGGGATTCGTTATAGTTAAACCTCAAGGTACATTTTATATTTTCCCTTCAATAAGGAAGTTTTCCATTAAGTCCTATGATTTTGCTCACAGTCTATTAGAAAGTCATCAAGTAGCTGTAGTTCCAGGTAGTTCATTTTCAGAATTTGGTGAAAATTACGTGCGGATATCATTTGCCACTTCACTGGAAAAATTAGAAGAAGGGTTAAACAGAATCGAGAGTTTCCTTAATAAATTAAAATAACGTAAGTCTTGA
Source organism: Ferdinandcohnia sp. GQ5 (assembly GCF_059759275.1). Classification (NCBI taxonomy): domain Bacteria; kingdom Bacillati; phylum Bacillota; class Bacilli; order Caryophanales; family Bacillaceae; genus Ferdinandcohnia; species Ferdinandcohnia sp. GQ5. Next base: position 250,773 of record NZ_JCAXEW010000005.1, on the reverse strand, counting down.
GAATAGTTTTGCTTATTGTTTGAATGAAAAATATTAAAAAGGAGAATTAACATGAATAGTAACCAAGAAAAAAAACAAATATTTATTAATGGTAAGATTTTTACCTCCAATCCTGAACAGCCCTTTGCAAGCGCTATGATTGTAAAAAATGGAAAAATAAATTGGATTGGCGAGCAGGAACAGTTAGTTGATGAAAAAATAGAAAGGATTGATTTGCAGGGGCGCAGAATTATTCCAGGGTTTATAGATGCTCATTTGCATCCTATCTTTTTGGCGAATGCATCAAAGGGTGTTATCTGCACCCCGCCGGTAGTTCATAGCATCGAGGACTTGGTTCGTGAATTTCGTCAGTATTGTGAAAAAAGCAAGAGTGACAAATGGGTTGAGGGTTGGGGGTATGATGAAGGTAAGTTAGCAGAGGGTCGAAAACCAAATCGATGGGATTTAGATCGGGCCTCAACAGAGATTCCGATTGTTGCAACAAGATCTTGCGGACATATTATTTCTTTAAATACTAAAGCTCTCGAATTAGCTGGGATCACTAAGGAAACACCTAACCCTAGTGGTGGAGAAATTGAAAGGGATACAAATGGTGAACCAACTGGGATATTGAAAGAAAATGCTCGATATTTAATCAATAATGTGAAGCCCGACCAATCGTTTGAAGAAATTACAGAACTTCTCGCCGAGTTCAGTAATGTATTACTTGCAAAGGGCATTACCGCCATAACTGATCTTAAAGCGAAAAGAGAACCAGTAGATTATAAGAAAATATATGATGAAGCGAGTAATAAAGGTTTAAAACAACGAACTGTTTTATATTATTTTTTGCCCGACCCATTAAATGAGGATTTTTCCTTAGATGAGGATTTCATTGATAGAGAGAATCAAATCCATGTTGGTGGTATTAAACTATACGCTGACGGGAGCGTATCTGGCAAAACTGCCTGGGTAAATCCACCGTTTTTGGGGGACGACGGGAATTGTGGAATACAAACAATTACAGTGGAAGAACTTTTAACTGCAGCCAAATTAGCAAAAAAGAATAATATTCAACTAGTAATACATGCAATGGGTGAACAAGCTATTGATTTGATCGTGAATACGTTTAAAGGTAAAAAGGGTTGGATTCAGGATGGACCATCAATAAGAATAGAGCATGCTTCCATGCCAACTAAAGAAGCTATGGAAATCGCCGCAGAATCAGGGATTGCATTTGTTACACAGCCAATCTTTCTATTTGCAGAAATTGAAAGCTACCTTAACAATCTTGGACACACACGAACTAAGCAAACTTACCCAATTAAATCAATGCTAGATGAAGGCGTAAAGGTGGCATTCTCTTCAGATGCACCTGCTACAGCATGGGCAGATGCAGTTAATCCATTTATCGGAATTAAGTCAGCTGTTACCCGATTTGCTTATGATGGTACAGATACAGGTGAAGAAAATAAAATTGATGTAGAAACAGCCATTTCATTGTATACACAGTTGGCACAAGAGGTTACAAGAATACCGAGTATTGGAAAACTTATGCCGGGGTATTTTGCGGATTTTATTGTGCTGGACAGAGATATATTAATAATAAATCCAGCGGATATCGATCAAGTGTGTGTAGAAGAAACGTATTTGAATGGTGTGTGCGTGTATAAAAAAGATAGATAGGTATTTTTTGATAGAAAATGGTCTGTTTCTCCCAGAATAATGGGATATTGAAATGGCCAAATGAGGAATATTAACCAAAAATCACAGGGAATGAGAATATGAAAATTGGAATATATTAATTGATTTAACAAATAAAGGAGGAATTATTCTGAAATTTTATATTTTACAAAGATTGATATCAATTATTCCAGTAATGGTAATTGTAGCGATTATCGTATTCTTTATTATCCACCTCACTCCTGGTGATCCTGCATCCATTATTCTAGGACCTGAAGCGTTACCAGAGGACGTGGAGAAACTACGAATAGAATTAGGTTTAGATCTACCTATCATACAGCAGTTCTTTAACTGGTTTACTGACTTGTTACAAGGTGATCTAGGATGGTCACTTTATAGGGATGAGCCTGTAATGAATGCATTTATGAGCCATTTGGGTCCAACCCTGTCACTAGCTATTTTAGCCCAAATTATTTCTATTATCATTGCTATTCCATTTGGTGTGATTGCAGCAACTAAAAGAGGGACAAAGTTAGATCATTTTTTTATGGTGTTTGCTCTTCTAGGTATTTCCGTACCTAGTTTCTTACTGGGTTTACTTCTGATATTGCTTTTTGCCGTTGAATTAAATATATTGCCGGCTGCAGGTTATCAGCCGCTAAGCTCTGGATTATGGAATCACTTAAAATATTTAATATTACCAGCTATTACTCTAGGAGCTATACAAGCAGCGTTAATTGCTAGAATGACTAGATCTTCAATGCTAGATATTTTAAGTATGAATTACATCAAAACAGCAAATGCAAAAGGCTTGAATGAAAGAAAAGTAATTTTTAAACACGCGCTAAGAAATGCCTTTATTCCAATATTAACAGTAATTGGTCAGACTTTTGGTACATTGGTGGCTGGTGCAGTTGTAACGGAGGCTGTATTTAATCTGCCTGGCATTGGAAAATTACTTGTTAATTCCATTACAAGACGAGATTATGCTGTTATTCAGGGAACGGTATTATTGACAGCAGGGGCATATGTATTAATTAATTTAATTGTTGACTTGTTATACGGAATTGTAGATCCAAGAGTCAGAGTAAACAGAGGCAAGGGGTGAGGCAGTCAAATGCTAGAAACAAAGACAAGTATTGAATCACCGATTTTTCCAAACCGAAAAGTTCTGGTTAAGGAAAGGCGTTCATTAATTTTTAGACGAGTAATGTCTAACAAAATGGTAGTGCTTGGAGGTGCTATTATTTTCTTTATTACTATAATTGCAATTTTGGCCCCATTAATTTCAAAATTTACACCATATGAATTGGAAGCGGTAAATCGTTTGAAAAGTCCAGATGCAACACACTGGTTTGGAACAGATAATGTTGGAAGGGACATATTTAGCCGGGTAGTTTATGGAGCAAGGGTATCCTTGATTATTGGTATTTCTGTTGCATTGCTCTCTGGGGCTATAGGACTGATCATAGGAATCTATTCAGCTTATTTTCGGATATTAGACCATGTATTGATGAGAATTGCAGATGGTCTAATGGCATTTCCTTCTATCCTATTAGCCATTGCTATTACGGCGGTTATGGGTCCAGAACCAATTAATGTTGTTATCGCAATTGTAATCGTTGAATCACCAGTTGTGGGTAGGGTTGTTCGATCTGCAGCCTTAGTTGTAAAGGAACAAACGTATATAGAAGCAGCAAGGGCTCAAGGAGCCGGATCCCAGAGGATAATTTGGGAACACATAGTACCGAACGTCGTCTCACCACTCATAGTACAAATCACTTATGTTTTTTCCGTTTCAATGATCATTGAGGCCTCATTAAGCTTTTTGGGTGTAGGTATTCCTGCGCCTGAACCAAGCTGGGGAAACATTCTATATGATGGCAAAACTGTGATTCAACAAGCTTGGTGGATGACTGTATTTCCAGGGTTATTTCTTTTGCTTGCTGTACTTGGATCAAACTTACTTGGTGATGGAATTCGAGATTTATTAGATCCTCATTCGAATAAGGCGAAAAAATAACATATTGAACTAGGTGGGGTAGTGTATGTCAAATAATGATCTTTTGGAGATTAATAATCTGAGAACCTCCTTTTCTACCGAAGAAGGATTTGTTACAGCTGTAGATGATGTTACTTTTTCAGTAAAAAGGGGAGAAACGTTGGGAATAGTTGGGGAATCCGGATGTGGTAAAAGTGTTACAGCCGAATCAATAATGAGACTGTTAGATGAGGGGAAAACCCATTATGAGGGTGAAATCCTTTTTGAAGGAAGAAACCTATTAACTATTAATAAAAGTGAAATGCGGAAAGTTCGTGGGAACAAAATATCTATGGTTTTTCAGGACCCGATGACCTCATTGAATCCTGTGCAAACCATTGGTGATCAAATTGCGGAAGCTATTATGATCCACCAAAATGTAGGAAAGGCAGCGGCGTACAAGAAGGCATCAGAAATGCTATCACTGACTGGAATACCAGCGCCAGAAAAGAGAATACATGAATACCCTCATGAAATATCAGGTGGGATGAGACAAAGAGTTTTAATAGCGATGGCCCTTGCTTGCAAGCCAAGTTTATTAATTGCAGATGAACCAACTACTGCACTTGATGTTACTATCCAGGCTCAGATATTAGATCTAATTAATGATTTAAAGGATGAATTAGAAATGGGTGTTATTATGATTACCCATGATCTTGGAGTTGTGGCAGAAGTTTGCCAACGGGTAGTGGTTATGTATCTTGGCCAAGTAATTGAAGAAGGGACGGTTGAAACCATATTTAATTATCCGCTTCATCCATATACTAGAGGTTTGCTAAGATCAGTCCCTCAGGTCGATGGGGATCGCTCACAGAAATTGCATGTTATTAAAGGAATGGTTCCTTCTTTAAAAAACCTTTCGCCAGGATGCCGTTTTGCATCAAGATGTAAATACGTCGATAGCCGATGTACTAGTTTACCGCCTCTTAAAGAAATAGAAAAGGATAAAAAAGTCAGATGTTGGCATTATGAGAGGATCTTAGATGAGGAAGGTGTGTTGGATGCAACAGTATAAGGAAAAAGAGCCTTTGCTTCAAATAAAGAAATTAAAGAAGTATTTTCCGCTAAATAACGCGTTAGGTAAAACTGAAGGATATATAAAGGCTGTTAACGACGTAACTTTTGACCTATATGAAAAAGAAACTCTAGGAATTGTAGGAGAATCTGGTTGCGGAAAAAGCACAGCTGGAAGATCTATTCTTCGATTAACTGAACCCACTTCGGGTGAAGCGATATACAAGGGAAATGATATTTTCAAATTAAACAATAGGGGTTTTTTACCAATAAGAAAAGAAATACAAATGGTTTTTCAAGATCCCCATTCATCAATAAATCCTAAAAAGAGAATTGGTCACAGTATTGAGGAACCAATGAAAATTCAAGGGATTGGAAACAAAGCTGAAAGAATGGATAAAGCAATGGAATTATTAAACAAGGTAGGGTTACGAACTGATCAATACTATCGCTATCCACACGAATTTTCGGGTGGACAAAGACAACGAATAGGCCTAGCAAGAGCCTTAGCTGTAAATCCGAAAGTGATCATTTGTGATGAACCTGTTTCAGCTTTAGATGTTTCGATACAGTCACAGGTTATTAATTTATTGCAAGAATTGCAGGATGAGTTTAAACAATCTTATCTTTTTATTGCCCATGATTTAAGTGTCGTTCGTCATATATCGGACAGAATTGCGGTTATGTATTTAGGCAGTATTGTCGAGCTGGCCGCAACAGAAGACCTTTTTAATAACCCATTACACCCATATACAAAGGCTTTGCTGTCAGCCATTCCAATACCTAAGCCGGGGTTTAAAAAAGAACGAGTCATTATTAAGGGAGATGTACCATCTCCTGCTAATCTCCCAACAGGCTGTGCATTTCATACGAGATGCCCATATGTTATGGACCGATGTAAATTCGAGAGACCTGAATTAAAGCTTGGTGAAAATGGGCACTCAATAGCTTGTCATTTATATGATAAAAGATGACTTTCTAAAAATAGTTAAAATAATCCGAAAATACCAAAGCGGAGGAAATAAACTATGGTTAAAAGTTTAAAACTCGAAGGCTCGCCTAGGTCAATAGGGAAACAACATGGAGTTAAAGGGAAAAGAGAGGTAATTAATAGTTTAGAAACATATGAAAAACTGTTTTATGGTTACAAGAATATGAATTGGGATGAAGCTAAAGAGTATGCAAAGGTACACTTAAATGCGATTGAAAAATACGATTTAGAAATGATTGAAGAAATGGAAGGAATTGCTGATGGAGCAGGTGTAGATTTTGAGGATATTTTAACATTAAATGCCCGAAGTGAAATCGCTTTAACTCAAGATAAAGGCCCTTCTTTTTCTGATGGATGTACAACCATAGCAGTAACAAGTCCAATCATATTTGATACTATAATTGGTCAGAACTGGGACTGGAAGGCTTCGCAAAAAGAAAGCCTATTATTAGTGAATATTAAAAGCAAAAATAAGCCAGAAATAACAATGGTCACAGAAGGCGGAATGATTGGAAAGATTGGTTTTAATTCTGCAGGGGTAGGATTATGTTTTAATGCTCTGTTTACTGACAAAAGATCAGATAAAATTCCTATTCACTTAGGAGTTAGAGCCGCACTGAATTCTAATAATCTAGCTGAAGCTGTTTCAAGAATTTCCAATGGACAAATAGCTTCTGCGGCAAGTTTTCTGATTGGATATGACGACGGTAAAGGAAATGGAATGGCAGTTAATCCTGAAGTTACTCCATTTGGAATTGATTATGTTGGGGGAAATGACGGTAAATTATTTCATACAAACCATATCCTTTCTGAATGGGTACTTAAATACTTAAAAGAAACGAATGATTTTAGACATGAAGACTCCATTCTTAGACTAAGAAGAATGGAACAGCTGATAAATACGAGTATTTCCAGAGATGAAGAAATAAACGAAAAAACATTTGAAAAGTGGCTTTCAGATACCTTTAATGCTCCAAATTCGATTAATGCTTTCGAAAATGAACAATCTCCTCCTCATCGCAGGAGTGAAACTGTTTTTTCTATTATTATGAATCTAACTAAAAGGAAAGCGTTTTTGCGTATCGGAAATTCGGTAGAAGAAAACTTTAAAGATATTAATAGCCGCTCTTTGATTTATTAAACTTTAAACCTTTATAGGAGGAAAATCATGTTTAAAAAATTTTTTGCATTATTATTAGCATTAATGTTAGTTGGATGTTCAGCAGAAACAGGGTCAGACAATGGAGACGGGGATAAGGGAGAAACAGATAAAAAGGAAACTACTGTAAATGTTGCCTACAATGCACAGCCACCCACTATGGATCCACATGTGACAGTAGCCGTGGCAACTTCTGAGATTTCAAGACACGTGTTCGAAACCCTTTTAGCGTTTGATGCTAACAATGAAGTATCTCCATTATTGGCAGAATCTTACGAAACCAGTGAAGATAATAAAACTGTTACTTTCCACATGCGCAAAGGGATTAAGTTCCATAATGGCAAGGAAATGATGGCAGATGATGTAGTTGCTTCTATGGAAAGATGGAAGACGTTAAATGGGAAGGCAAAAACTTATTTCGCTAATGCCAAATTTATAAAAGTTGATGATTATACTGTTGAATTGCAATTGGAACAGCCTTTTTCTATCGCGAAAAAGTATTTGTTAGCAGCTAATGATAATTTTGCTGCAATTATGCCGAAAGAGATCATTGATAAGGCAGAAACAACGGGTGTTAAAGAATTTATTGGAACAGGTCCTTATAAATTTGTGGAGTGGAAACAAGATCAGTATATTCAATTAGCTAAAAATGCAGATTATCAATCACCTTCAAATACAGTGGATGGACTCGTCGGAAAGAAAGAGCCTATTGCAGATAATGTCTATTTTCACATAGTACCTGATCCTGCTACACGCACTGCTGGTGTTCAGTCAGGAGAATATGATATAGCTGTTGCAGTCTCACCTGATAGCTACGAACAAATGAAAGAAGATTCGAATTTGAATGTTCAACCTTATCCAAGTGGATATAATGTAATTGTTTTTAACAAGCGCAAGGGTATAATGGCGAACGAAAAAGCTCGACATGCGGTTAACATGGCAATTAACAAAGAAGAAGTTATGTTAGCAGGTTTTAGAAATAGTGACTTTTTTAACTTAGAAAATGGATTATTGGCAAAAGAATATGTAAGCTGGTATAACGATGCCGGAAAGGAAATATATGAAAGTTATGATCCGGAAGGTGCAAAACGATTATTTAAGGAAATTGGCTATAATGGTGAGACTATAAAAATTATTGCTTCTCGCGAATATGAGGACCATTATCAAACCGCAATTATTGTTGAGCAAAAACTAAAAGAACTTGGAATGAAGGTAGAACTACAAATTTTTGATTGGCCAACCTTATTAGAGGTACGTGAAGATGATACTTCTTATGATATTTTAGTAAACTCTTATTCCCCAGTAACAGATCCGACTCAAATAAACTTCTTAGATTCGCGAACTAATTATACTGGATGGACAAATAGTTCAGAAATCGATCAAAAACTAGACGAGTTGATGGTGGCCACTTCAGATGAGGAAGCTAAGAAGATATTCACTGAAATTCAAGCTTTAAACTGGGAGTATTTACCTGTCGTCAAGTATGGGGATTATAAGCGCATTGCCGTAACTCGTAATAATGTAAATGGTTTTGAATACTTCCTTGGCCCAGTATTATGGAACGTTAACAAAAAATAATTTGCTGTTAGTTTGGCTGGGGAGTTTTTAACTCTCCAGTCTTCTATTTGTGGCACCTATATTTTTTAGAGGTCAAGCATGTTCCTTTTTCAAAAAATTCTTACTTCAAACATGATATCTTAAGGTTTAGCAAAGTAGTGAGTAGCTCACCGAAGCATAAGTTCACGAAGTACGGAAGCTTGAACTTCCCAGCCACAAGTTCATACTGTAAAAACTTTTTAAATCAGTAAAGTAAATAAATTATAGAAAAAATTAAATAGCCTAGGAGATAAAACAGTGAAAAAACAATATAAGATTGCAGTTATTGCTGGAGATGGAATCGGCCCAGAGGTATTAACTGAAGGAATCAAAGTATTAAACCGGATTGCTGAATTGGATGGATCATTTGATTTTCAATTCACCTATTTTCCATGGGGATGTGAATATTATTTAAAAAGTGGAAAAATGATGGATGATGATGGATTAGAGCATCTTCAATCATTTGATGCTATTTATCTGGGTGCAGTTGGATTTCCGGGAGTACCAGATCATATATCTTTATGGGAACTATTATTGAAAATTCGAAAGGGTTTTAATCAGTATGTAAATCTTCGGCCTATTAAACTTTTGAAGGGGGCACCATGTACACTAAATGATGTAAAGCGTGAGCAAATTGATATGCTGGTAATCCGAGAGAATAGTGAAGGAGAATATGCCGGTTCTGGAGATTGGTTATTTAAGGGACAACCTCATGAGGTTGTCTTACAAAATGGAGTTTTTTCTCGTGTAGGAACCGAAAGGATTATTCGCTTTGCTTTTGAAGAAGCAAGAAAACAAAAAAAGTCTTTAACAAGCATTAGTAAAGGAAATGCATTAAATTATTCAATGGTCTTTTGGGATCAGGTGTTTGCAGAAGTGGCAAAGGAATATAAGGATGTAAAAACTTATACGTATTTAGTAGATGCTGCAGCAATGTTTTTTGTCAAACAGCCCTGGCGGTTTGAAATTGTTGTTACATCAAATTTGTTTGGGGATATTTTAACGGATTTGGGAGCGGCAATTACCGGGGGATTAGGCCTTGCCGCAGGTGCAAATATTAACCCTGAACGAGAGTACCCATCTATGTTTGAGCCTATACACGGATCTGCACCCGATATTGCGGGGAAAGGTATAGCCAACCCATTAGCATCTATTTGGTCTGTCAGTCAAATGTTAGATTTTTTCGGCCATGATAATTGGGGTAAAAAGGTAATAGCTGCTATTGAACAAGTGATGATAAATGGCGAGGTATTGACGTCTGATATGGGAGGAACAGCTAATACACAAGAAGTAGGGGATGCGGTTGTGAAACTACTAGGTAATTAGCTGCAAGTGATCCTTATCATGTTTCTTTTCCACCAAAGAATTAGTGTGTTTGTTTCCACTCTCATCGAACATCTCTTTTCCAAAATTAGATATTGCATTATCAAACCCTGTCTGCAATATTTCACAACCAGTACAAGATGAGAATGTAACAAAAACAATTAATGATAATAACTGTCTAATTTAATGGTATATCAATCTTTTATCATATTTAAAACTGTTAATATGAAAAACATTGGATAAAGCCAACTAAAATAGTTTTTTAACGAGAAAATGGAAAAGTGCGAATAAGATTCATAAAAAAATAAGATATCTTAAATTGTACGACTTTATGTCGATAAAAAGTATATAGAAAACCTAAATCGAATATATAGATTCTATTAAAAAGATACAAACGAATTATTTCAGTTATTTATGATATATTTCGAAGTCATTTTGACGGGTTTCATCAATCTTAGTTTATATAATTTTCTCTCTAAAATAAGCGTTTACAAAACCAGTACTTTTTTACTATAATTAAAAAAGTTTTTAATTCAGATATTTCGTAAGGCTAAAGTTTGTTGTGAAGTGAAATAATGAGGCTATGCTTAAACGTCAATTGATATTTGATTGAAGAGGATGATTTTTTCATAATGGCCATGGTGTATACATCATAAATTAATAGAAAAGGTTAGGAACAGAATTTTGAACTTAAAAGAGTAGGAGATGTCGATCTTGTTTAAAAAAAGAAACAATTTTCAAGTACTTGTTGAACAAAATAGGACTAGAATTTTAAAAGATAAAAAGGAACTGGAGAGAATCGAATTATTGGTGGAAGAAAGGCAACTAATAGTGACCACCAATACAAGAAAAGAAATGCTACATGAAAATCATAATGAATAATTATTATTATCCATCTAATTCGGAAAAAGAGACTTATTACGAATCTTTATTTAATTATACGGGAGTTTATCTAGGTAGAGGGGATAAATATGAAAGTTACAGTTGGAAAAAAATTATTCTTAGGATTTGGTGTTGTTTTATTCCTATTATTAGTAATGGCATTAGCTTCTTTGATGGGGACTGCTTCAACAAAAAATACTTATGAAGATCTATTGAATGACCGCGTTCAAAAAATAAATAAAGTCCAAAATATGATTATAGCTTCTAAGAATATTCAATTATCAAATCGTGGTTATTTATTATATGGAAATGTCAATTCAGCAAATATGTTTGATGAATCCGTTTTGGAATATCAGAAACTGAGTAAGGAATTAGAATCTGATTTAAAGCTTGAAAAAGATAAAATGTTATTAAAAGAAATGAACCAATATGCAGACGATTATATAACCATGGCTATAGAAACAATGGAACTTAAAAAGAAGAATGATACTAATCGTTATTTAGAAATTGCTTCAACTGAGGGGCCAATTAAACTAGCAAACTTTGAAGAAAAGGCAAATGAAATGTTAGATTTTCAAACTAAGACACTTTTTGACACCCATAATAATGCTTTGAGAACAGTAGAAGTCACACAACAAGCATTGATAATTATTAGCATTATCGCTATTTTGGTTGGACTAGGAATTGCCTATCTTATAACCAGATCAATTTCTAACCCTGTAAAAAGTATGGCAATTGTTGCTGGGAAGTTTGCTGAAGGTGACTTAACCCAAGAAAAAATACATGTTAAAACAAAGGATGAAATTGGAGATTTAGCGCATGCCTTTAACGATATGGCATCGAATCTTAGAACTGTTATTCATCAAATTAGCCAAGATGCAGAACAGGTGGCAGCGGCGTCCGAAGAGTTACATACAACATCGGCACAAGCAACAGAAGCAACGAATCATATTGCATCTTCCATCCAAGAGGTAGCCGGTGGTTCAGAGATCCAAGTGACGAGTTCACAAGAAAGTGCGCAAGCAATGGAAGAAATCTCGATTGGTATTCAGAGAATTGCAGTATCTTCTTCTACTGTGAAAGACTCTGCTCAAGAAGCAAGTAGCTTATCTGAACATGGAAATGAATTCATACAAAAGGCAATTCAGCAAATGAACACAATTGAAGCTGGTTCACAAAATACATCAGTGGCGATTAAACAATTAAATGTACGCTCCAAAGAAATTGGTCAAATTATAGAAGTTATTACAGGTATAGCTGACCAAACAAACTTACTTGCATTAAATGCTGCTATTGAAGCGGCACGTGCAGGTGAACATGGAAGAGGATTTGCTGTTGTCGCAGATGAAGTACGAAAATTAGCCGAACAATCAAGAACTTCTGCTGATCAAATTGTCAATATTGTTCAAGAAATCCAAAGGGATACACAAGTGGTAAGAGATGATATGGAAAAAAGTATGCAAGAAGTTGTTGTAGGTAAAGAAGTGATTCATCAAACCGGAGAAGCGTTCGAACACATTTTAAATGCTATTGAAAATGTAAATGAACAAATTCAAGAGGTGTCAACTACATCTGAACAAATCTCTGCAAATACTCAACAAGTAGCAGCATCTGTCGAGCAGTTAGCTCATATTGCAGAAGAGGCTTCAAGAGAGTCTCAAAGTGTTGCGGCTTCTTCACAAGAACAATTGGCATCTATTGAGGAAATTACGGCATCCTCAGAATCATTAAGCCAATTAGCTCAGGAATTACAGGGAATTGTCTCTAAATTTAAAATTTAACCCAAGCTTTCTACCAGTAGAGTGGTAGCACAATCTATCACTCTACTTTTTGTGTTTTATAACTATGGTATTCAATGAAAGGGATGTTAGAAGTTGGCAGTAGACGTTAAACAAAGAAATAAAACGGTTTTGGAATTATTAAACGGAACGCTTGGGGCAATAAAAACTGTTGTTCCTATAGATTATGGGCTAGGTAAACCATTTTTATTGGAACAATCATTGCATATTTCATTTGGTGTCCTTATCGGATTTACAGGTGACTTAAAAGGAAAATTAGTTCTTAAAGGGAATGAATCTTTTTTTGGGTCTATCGGTGAAATCATGTTTGGCATGGCTTTAGAAGGCGAAATGCTATCCTCGTTTGCGGGTGAATTAGGGAATATGATTGCTGGAGGAATGGCAACGAATCTCGCAGAGGATGGTGTACTTACTGATATCACCTCTCCTACAGTTATGAAAGGTGACACTGCTTTGTTAGGATTTGAAAAGGCAATTGGAGTAACCCTTTCCTATCCTGAAATAGGAGATATGGACATTTATTTAGTACAAGACAACTAGAAAAAGGTGAGATTCATGGATACGGGTGAATACTTAGAATTATTCCTTGATGAAAGTCGGGAACATTTACAATCAGTGAATGACAATCTTCTATTATTAGAAAAAGATCCGCAGGGACGTAAGATTATTAATGAAATCTTTCGTTCCGCTCATACATTAAAAGGTATGTCTGCAACAATGGGATTTCAAGACATAGCGTCTTTAACCCATCAGATGGAAAATGTACTGGATAAATTACGAAACGAAAGTTTTGATGTGACAACAGATGTCATTGATACGATGTTTGAAGCATTGAAGTCACTTGAAGAAATGGTGACTGATATTAGTGGAGGTAGAGAAGGAAAAAAGGATGTAACAGCACTTGTTTCAAAATTAGAAGAAATGGAAAAGGGTGGTGGGCATTCACTAACTAGCAATAAGGAACAAAGAGAGCCTCATCCCCAATCAGCAATTGGCCTTGATCAGTATCAATTGTCTGTTGTATCTCAATCGAAAGAACATGGTTACAATGCCTATGAAATTACGGTTCAGTTAAGTGAAAGTTGTTTGTTAAAAGCAGCGCGTATTTTTATGGTGTTTGATATTCTCGGTCAAATGGGTGAAGTCATTAAGTCTGTTCCTTCTGTAGAGGAATTAGAAGATGAGCAGTTCGAACAAACTTTCTCCGTCGTTTTTTTATCAAAAGTATCAAAGGACGATATTCAAAACAGCATCTTGAAAGTTTCTGAAATTGAAAGAGCGGAAATATCTTTATTTAATTCAGATAGTACGAAAGAAACTATTCAGCAACCATCGGTTGAAAAAGAGGAACACGTTGAAAAAGATGTTAGAAAATCAAAGTCTCCTTCAAAAAACATTCGTGTTAACATCGAGCGAATTGACCGTTTGATGAATTTATTTGAAGAGCTTGTGATTGAAAGAGGGCTTATCGAGGACATTTCAGACAAGGTTAAAAATGATGAATTAAATGATGCCGTAAAACATTTATCCAGAATCTCTCAAGATATGCAACAAATGATATTAGCCATGAGAATGGTACCTGTCGAGCAGGTATTTAACCGTTTTCCACGAATGGTCAGGGAATTATCAAAAGATCTTCATAAAAATATTCATTTAGAGATAATTGGAGCAGATACAGAATTGGATCGTACGGTAGTAGATGAAATTGGTGACCCCCTTGTTCACCTTCTGCGGAATTCAGTTGACCATGGGATTGAATTTCCAGAACACCGGAAGGAAAATGGAAAGAATCCAGAAGGGCAACTTCTATTGAAAGCCTATCACGCAGGTAACCATGTTTTTATTGAAATTGAAGATGATGGTAATGGTATAAACCGTGAGAAGGTATTAAAAAAAGCAATTGAGAGAGAGCTTGTGACGCAAGAACAATCGAAGGACCTCTCTGACGAAGAAGTCTATCAGCTTATTTTTTCATCAGGATTTAGTACAGCAGACAAAGTTTCTGACGTATCAGGGCGCGGTGTGGGTTTAGACGTCGTGAAAAGTAAGATTGAATCCCTTGGGGGGAAGGTGTTTGTTGAATCTGAAAAAGGAAAAGGAAGCAAATTTTCTATTCAATTACCACTTACCTTATCAATTCTTTCAACTTTACTTGTAAATGTGAAAGAAGAAATATATGCGATTCCGCTATCTTCAATCATAGAAACACTAATTATTAAGAAGGATGAAGTCCTGAAGGCTCACCATCAGAATGTAATCGATTTTAGAGGAAAGGTTATTCCATTAGTATTTTTAAAAGATGTCTTTGGAGTATCAGATGAGAAAGAATTAGTGGAACCCACTCATGCGATTGTGGTGATTAAACGTGGTGAAAAGGTAACAGGCTTGGTAGTCGATTCCTTCATTGGTCAAAAGGAAATTGTATTAAAATCTCTAGGCGGTTATTTACAAGATGCTCATGCCATTTCAGGAGCTACTATTTTAGGAAATGGTCAAGTTTGTCTTATTATTGACCCAAATGAATTAGTGAAGTAGGAGGGATAGGAAAATGGAAGGTCAATCAAAAATCATTGTTTTTCGATTAGAAGACCAGGAATATGGAGCAGATATACAAAAGATAAAGTCAATCGAGCGACTTCAAGAAGTTACCCGTATTCCAAATGTACCTGAATTTATTAACGGGGTGATCAACCTTCGTGGAGAAATAACCCCGATTATAGATTTAAAAAAACGATTAGCAATGGGGCAAACAACTCCAACAACTGAAACTAGAATTCTCATTGTCGAAATAAATGATTTACAAATAGGAGTAATTGTAGATGCAGCCACCGATGTAATGGACCTTGATTTATCCCTTGTTGATTCTGCAACAGACGTTATACATGGAATTAATGAATCCTATATAGTAGGAGTTGCGAAACTTGAAAAACGCTTACTCCTTCTATTGAGTTTGGAGCATGTCTTAAATAAAGAAGAAATAAATGAGGTAAGGGATACAATTGAAGTTTAAACAATCAATAGTGAGTGATTACAGGAGGATATAATGGCGAAAGCATTAGTAGTGGATGATGCGGCTATCATGAGAATGCAACTAAGAGATATTCTGACTAAACTTGGACACGAAGTAATAGGTGAAGCAGAAAATGGGTTTAATGCAATAGAAAAAATACAACGAATTAACCCCGGAAATTGTCACAATGGATATCACAATGCCTGAGATGGATGGTATTCATGCGGTGACAGAAATAAAGAAGAACCATCCTAATGCCCAAATTATTATGTGTTCTGCAATGGGCAACAAGGAATGGTAATAGATGCAATCAAAGCAGGTGTGAAAGACTTTATTGTAAAGTCACTTTCAATGGATCGAATAAAAGAAGCACTAGATAAACTTGTTAAATAAGAATATACAGAACTAGTTGAAGTTGAATCAATGTTTAATATTTTATAATTCCTTTGATAAACAAATTTGAAAAAAAGGTGAGCTAAATTGAAACGATTAACGTTTTTTTCTTCAACAATCAAAACAAAACTTATAACTATATCAGTCTTGCTATTAATAATTCCTTTATTGATTTCGGGCTTTGTCTCCTACGAACAAAGTAAGTCTAGTTTAGACGAAATAGGTAAAACCAACTTAAAAAACAGTGTAGAAATGACCTTAATGTTGATTAACTCTGTAAATAATGAAGTAGAAAAAGGTAATCTTTCTTTGGAGGAGGCCCAGGAAAAGGTAAGGGTCTCCATTTTAGGGGAAAAAGATTCGGAAGCCGCCAGACCGGTAAATGAAAACATTGACTTAGGTGAATATGGGTATTTATTTGTACTAGATGAACAGGGGAATGCACTAGCACACCCAAATTTAGAGGGAACGAACATTTGGGATAATAAAGATTCCGATGGGGTGAAATATGCACAAGAAATTATTAAGCGCGGAAAAGAAGGTGGTGGTTTTACCTTCTACGAATTCCCTCTCCCGAATGATAAGAATAAAATCGAACAGAAGGTGACATATTCAAAGACCGATCCACACTGGGGTTGGATTGTTTCCTCCGGTACGTATATGAAGGATTTCAACAAGCCAGCAGAAGAAGTGTTGAATAAGGTTCTACTTGTAATTGCGATATCCTTGCTTATTGGAATTTTGGTGGTATGGTTGTTTGCCAATCATATTTCTTCACCTATCAAAAAGGTGTCTACATGTATGACTCAACTTGCAAACGGTGACTTAACGAATGAAGATATTAAACTTAAATCAAAAGATGAAGTTGGCCAACTCGCGTTGGCAATGAATCAAATGCAACAAGGGTTAAAAAACATGATTATAAATATTGCAAAATCCTCCGAAATGATTACTAGCCAAAGCGAAGAACTTACACAAAATGCCGATGAGGTGATGGCTGGAAGTCAACAAATAGTTACAACAATGGAAGAATTGGCAAGAGGTTCTGAAGAACAAGCTCATTCATCTACTTCTCTGAATGAAAAGATTGGGTCTTTCGCACATGAAATTATGCAGGTAGCAACTCAAGGGGAATCCGTTAAAAACGATTCAGACATGATGCTTAAGTTAACAGAGGATGGAAGTCATTACATGGAAGAATCTATTCAAAAAATGGTGAATATCAATAAAAATATGAAGGAATCTCTTTCAAAAGTGAAAGGATTAGATCAAAAGGCAAATGATATTTCTAAACTCGTCAATGTAATTCAAGAAATCGCAGCCCAAACAAACCTTTTGGCTCTAAATGCAGCGATTGAGGCAGCTCGGGCCGGAGAACATGGAAGAGGGTTTGCAGTTGTTGCGGATGAAGTCCGAAAGCTTGCCGAACAGGTAAGTGAGTCAGTTTCAGATATCACAACCATTGTAGCGGATATCCAAAATGAGTCGAAACTAGTTGTGGATTCACTTGATGAAGGGTACCACTTAGTAGATGAAGGAACAGGTCATATTCAAACCACTGGAGAAACATTTACACACATTAAAAATACAATAAAAGAAGTCGATAATCAGATAAACACAATGGCAACCTCTCTTTATACAGTATTAGATGATACAAAGTCCATTAATGGTGCCATTGAAAATATTGCATCTGTTTCAGAAGAAAGTGCTGCGGGGATTGAACAAGTGTCAGCAACCACACAACAATCAAGTAGCTCCATGGAGGAAATATCAGCAAGTGCAAAAATGTTAGAAGAAAACGCAGAACATCTAAATAACTTAATACGGAAATTTAAAATTAATTAGACTTTTGTTATTCATGATCTATTAGGTATCAAAAGAAACTTAGGGGCACCGGGGATACTAGTCTGGTCAATAAGACAAAGAACTAAACATATAGAATTTAGTATGCTCATTTCCTAAGAAACTCCTACTGCAGACGTAAACCATTTGGAGTAGCTTTTCACTCGGAATAAAAATAATTAGTTTATAAAGATAATTCATAAGTCTACGAAGTCTGAAGGCATGAACTTTCCAGCAAAAAGGGCACACTGTAAGACTTTTTTAAATCAGTAGAGTAAATAAATTATAGAAAAGATTAAATAGCCTAGGAGATAAAACAGTGGAAAAACAATATAAGATTGCAGTTATTGCTGGAGATGGAATCGGGCCAGAGGTATTAACTGAAGGAATAATGTCGAAAAGCAACGCTTACAACTGATGGTTGTAAGCGTTTTTTGTGTGCAAGGCATGTTCATTAGCTTGAGTGTTGAGAGTCCGTTCTAGGCGTAGGAATATACGAGCATCAAAACTTACATGAAAAACTAAAAATAAGTATGCCCAAATAATCTTTCATATGCTATATTCGGAAAGTTTTAGTTGGTTAAATTATTATTTCACGTTAAAACATAGAAGAAGGCTTGGTTTGATAAAAGTTCATAAAGTCCAAATGGTTGTAATGTCATATCACGAGGAAGATTTTCATCGTTTTTTCTCGGCTGACGGGAGAAGCGAATAGCACATTTAACAGACATATACAAACCTGTTGTAGTCTGAGCCAACATTGGTAATTAATCGGATTGTAAGTACCTTTGAATGTGTCGTATTCAAAGACACCTGGATCAAGACGGAAAATGCAACTAGTTTTTTAGGGTGATTAAACCTTTCAATTTCAACAATTCAGAAAAAAATTGGTAGATTGATTCGTGTTAAACGGGATTTGTAATGAATGATTTCTTTTGCAAAAGAAAATATTTTTCATAATATTCTTTTGCGAGATGTATAAAATATTTTTCCGCCATGGATAAATGACTGCCTTTACTATATGCAACAATGTTATCCCATTCTCCAACTGGATCAGGTAGGAAATATACCGATGAACTGTTAGGAGTGATGTATCCCATCGGTATGATGGATATGCCGTATCCTTTTTCCACCAGGTTGTATAGGGTTGTTGCGCTACTGCTTTCAAAAAGGATATTGGGCTTAAATCCTGCCTCAGCAAACATTTTATCGGTAATCATACGGATGGTCATGCTAGGGTTTGCCAGCATAAAATATTCGTTCCTAAACAGATTTAAGTCGATTTTAGTTAGTCTACCTGCCTGTGCCAAATCTGCTAGATAGGCAAGATGGTGTTTTTTTGGTACCGTCAGCACAAAACTTTCATGAAGAAGCCCACAGTAGGTAAGCGCGGAATTTTCAAGCCCGGTTGTGCTAAATACAAGATCTAGCAACCCTATTGCTGCCTGGTCCTCCATCTCTTTTGCACGTCCCTCGGTCAACTCGATGTTTACGTTGGGATATTTCTCGTTAAACTTCGGGAACACGCTAGCAAACATCTCGCTTGCCTTATTAGATGATATACCAATCTTAATTACACCACTCTTGCAATCTATGATATCGCCAATTTCCTTTTGCATCTGACGATGCCTTTTCAAAATATCCCGTGCGGCTTCTACATAGATCTTTCCTGCATTTGTAAGCGGCCAAGCCCCTGTCACGCGTTTGAACAGCTTAGTCCCGATTTCATCTTCCAGCTTAGAGATATATTGACTCAGCGCACTCGGAGATATAAACAACTCTTCAGCGGCCTTGGTTAATACCTGCCTGTCCGAAAGATGGATTACATATTCTAACTGTCGTAAATCCATAATTAGACTCCATCTCCTATTAAGTTTTACTTAACGATATCTTCAGTTTATACAGATTGACTATATATCTTGACCTCATTATATTTGAGTTATAAGGCATATTCAACAACTTGTCTTCGTTGTTTACACGGAATCTATTTTTAACAATTTCTAAGGGGGGACATTTATGAGTAGGGCATATTGGGACACTGCAAAACTGAAGAAGTTACGAGAAGGTGGAAAATTATTAGCGGCATGGGGACAGCTTGGCAGCAACCTAAGCGCCGAGATATTGGCAGAGGCAGGGTTTGATATATTGGTAATTGATATGGAGCATGCACCAACATCAATCTCTGATACAATCTCCATGATACAGGCGACAAAAGGAACAGATTGCATCCCCTTTGTGAGGGCACCCTGGAATGATGTGGTAGGTATCAAGCAAATCCTTGATACAGGTGTTTACGGGATCCATATTCCATATGTGTCAACAAAGGAAGAGGCGGAATACGCGGTGAAGTGCTGTAAGTACCCGCCACAGGGTTTCAGAGGTATTGCAAGCAGCCACAGGGCTGTAAATTACAGTCTAAATAAAATGGAGTATTTTCAAAAAGCCAACCAAGATGTAATCGTGATTGTGGCAATTGAGACTCCAGAGGGAGTGAAAAACATAGAAGAAATAGCATCGGTAGAAGGTGTCGATGGCATATTTATTGGTCCGTCCGATTTGTCCACATCCATGGGTTATTTGGTTAATCCGTCAGCCGATGCCGTACAGGATGCAATTCGAACCATCGAGGATGCAGTATTCAAAACGGAGAAATTTCTCAGCACCATTGCTCCTAATGTACAAGCTGCCAAAAAGCTTTTCGATAAGGGGTACAGAATTGTTTATACTATGTCCGATGCAGTTCAGTTGGCCCAATCAGCACGCGCCGAAATTTCAGAATATAAAAAAAATATCGACAAAGAGCGTTTAGAGTAAGATGGATTTAATTAAGCTAACTCTAATATTTGAGATGAGAGGGTCAAAAGGTTTAGAGCTATGATAACATACACTTTGTTTGTCACTATTCGTAGCAAATGAAAAAAGTATGAAACTAGGGAATAGCCAAAGAGCGGAAATAGAGGAGATAGCGTATTTCACTTTGACCGTGACAACGGAGAACTTCAACGGGATGATTAACATCGATTATCCTCTCATGCACGACTAAGTTCTAGGTCAAAAGACCTCGGAATCATAGCACATGACAAGGCCAAGTTTTTATAGTAGACCATAATCTATTAGTCTATAAAAAGAAAGGAAGAAGTTTATTATTATGTGGAGTTCTACATTATTTGCGATTATGTTTTTCGCAGTCACAGCCGCCATTGGTGATTACATTTCCTTCAAAACCAGAGGCATCTTAAACAGTCTGCTCTTCATGTGTATTATCTATATGGTAGGCTATATGACTGGGTTCATACCCGAGACAACGCCGGCAGATACAGGCCTGGTGGCCATACTAGGCGCATTCGCTACAATGCTCATTATCACCAGTATGGGTACAATGATAGAGTTAAAGCAGTTCGTTGACGAATGGAAGACCGTAGTGATTTGTTTTGCTGGTCTACTTGTACTCGGACTCATCCTTATACCTGTATTAACGATGCTTTACGACCGTTCGATGGCGTTCGCTGCCTTACCACCCGTTTCAGGAGGCATAATAGCGACCGTAATGATCAGTGATGCGGCAAATGCTGTGGGAAGACCGGAGATTGCGGTATTCGCGGTACTGCTGTGTACACTTCAGAACTTAGTGGGAGTGCCACTTTCATCATACTTTCTTGGAAAATACTGCAGAACATATATCAAGACCGACGCTTTTCTCAAGCCCGGCGAAGAGCTGGCAGCTACGGCTGAGACCGTCACAAGTGCAAGTAAGACAAGAAAGCCTTTTGACATCCGTCTATTTAAGCCAATGCCAGACAACATCAACACACCCGCCATGATTGTCGCCAAAGTGCTTCTTATCACGTATTTGAGTTACTTGCTTTCAACGGTTACCCACATACCTTCTGCCGTATTGGCACTGGTGTTAGCCCTATTGTTTACAGAACTTGGCTTCCTCGATAGGAATGCCTTGCAGAAAGCCGGCATGATGAACTTCATCATGTGGACACTAGCGTGTAACCTGATTCCTAGTTTTGCGACAGTTACTCCTGAGTCACTTGCAGGCTTGACGGTAGCTATCATTGTGACTCTGCTTGTTGGCGCTATTGCCCTATCAATCGGCGGCGGTATCATGAGTAAGTTATTAAAAACGGACTTCCGTCTAGGATCGGCTCTGGCCCTTACTTCCATGTTTGGTTTCCCTTTTACATTGATAATTGCAACAGATGTAACCCGCACCCTGAACCTCCCTGAGGAGCAAGTAAAGAGGCTACAGGAGTTCATCATACCTAAAATGGTCATTGCAGGTTTTACCACGGTCACTATAACGTCCGTTCTCATCGCAGGAGTAATAGCACCTCTTTTGTAAACGGATACACAAAAAAAGAAAGCGTTTACCTAGGATTCGACTTTGGCTTAATATCCGAGAAAGTCAACTAAAATCGGTGGGTTAACTCTTTACCGTTAGACTGATTCCCAACATGGGTATTTTCTATTTTCTTACTAAGTCTGCCACGCACATCTAAATAACGGGAGGTTATATTATGAAAACAATTCAAATGGAACAAATGAGTTGGCCTGAAATCAAGCAAGCAATGGAGGATGGCTTTAAGACGGTGATCATTCCTGCGGGCTCCGTCGAACAACACGGCCCACACTTGCCAGAATGTACCGATACGTACATAGCACAGGCGATAGCAATAAGATTGGCGGAGAGTCTGGGCAAGACTTTAGTAGCCCCAGCCATCCGACCGGGTCTGTCTTTGCACCACATGACTTTTCCAGGTACGGTAACCCTGAGACCTACGACTTTCATTTCAATCGTAGAAGATTATATCGACTGCTATGTTAAGCACGGATTTAAGAATATCATCATGTATTCTGGGCATGGCGGCAACTTCATTACATTGGATAAGTTGGCGATCGAAGCAAGAAAGAAATATCCGGGGCTTACTATACTTAACTGCATAAACAACAAGGATATGGAAGTAATCTTTCCCGACATGGAAAGAATTGAAAATCTTCCAAAAGGAGCCATCGGAATGGCACACGCATGCGACTATGAAACATCAATGATGTTAGCTCTGTGCCCGAATCTTGTTAATATGGCTGTCGTAGAGAAGGGCACTACCTCTGAACTGACAGATGAAGCGTTAGAATTGCTATATCGTGATGGCATATTCGCAATTACAGAGAACGGTGTGCTGGGTGATCCTAGTGCAGCAACCGCCGATAGGGGGGAACGGCATCTTAAGCGCATGGTTTATGAATGTGAGAGAAAAGTCAGAGCAATTATTAACTTTACCGAAGTTGAAGTTATTCAACCAGTTTAAGAATGCATGTGGAGAACCAGATATGCAAAATACATTTGAACTTAGGAGGTTATTTTATGAAGACATTATTCTTGGAACAAATGAGTTGGCCTGAAATCAAGCAAGCACTGGAGGATGGTTTTAAGACGGTGATCATTCCGGCGGGTTCCGTCGAACAACACGGCCCGCAACTGGCGGAGTGTACTGATTCGTATGTAGCAGAGGAAATAGCAATAAGATTGGCAGAGCGTCTGGGCAAGACTTTGGTAGCCCCCGTCATTCGTCCAGGTCTATCCTTACACCATATGACTTTTCCAGGTACGGTAACATTGAGACCCGAGACATTTACTGCAATCGTTGAGGATTACATTGATTGTTACGTTAAGCATGGCTTTAAGAACATCATCATGTTTTCAGGACACGGTGGAAATTATAGGTCGTTGGACGAGGTAGCAATTGCAGCAAGAAAGAAATATCCGGAGCTTACAATATTTAACGTTATTAATATTAAGGATATGGAAATAATCCTCCCTGACCTGGAAAGAAGTGAAAGTCTGCCGAAGGGAGCCATCGGAATGGGGCACGCCTGCAATTATGAAACCTCTATGATGCTTGCGCTTCACCCCGATCTTGTTAACATGCCTGTCGCAGATAAAGGCAATACCTCTGAGCTGAATGATGAGACGTTGGAAACACTGTACCGGGATGGCATATCCGCAATCACAGAAAATGGTGTGCTGGGCGACCCGAGCGCAGCAACCGCCGACAGAGGGGAACGATATATTAATCGCCTTGTCTATGAATGTGAGAAAAAAGTCAGAGCATTGGTTGAAATATAATCAGTGCGGAACAAGTAGAGAAGTAGACATGTAGAACATCAATAGCCGTATTTAATGCCTTTAGGTTCTAATAGGTTAAAAATACAATCGGATGTGAAAATGGAATACAAAATGAAAACGTTGTGTTAGAGCAAATGAGCTGACCTGTAAGAATAAATCGCTGGAGGTTATATAATACAGTGGTCTTTTCAATGCCATACTGGGACAGAGGTGGAAATGTCCATCTATTCATAAAACCAATAGTCCATATATGTTTTCATTCGTGGTTCCGAGTGGCAAAACAAAGGAATTATTTTCCCATGGAGGATATCTAATGAAAGTATTGATCCCACAACCTATTACCGAATTGGGTGTGAATTATCTGCTGGAAAAAGGGTACGAGGTGGTTGTTCTTAATGATCATTCGGAAGAGAATATTATAATAAATGGAAGAGATGCCGACGCTATGTTGGTTCGCACAGCCCAATATCCAAGGTCAATCATTGAAGCATGCCCAAAACTGAAAGTCGTTAGCCGTTTTGGCGTTGGCTTCGACAACATAGATGTAGCTGCCTGCACAGAAAAAGGCATTTGGGTTTGCATTGCAGCGACGGGGAACGCCAATGCTGTGGCAGAGCACACGATAGCGTTTATACTTGCGGTTGCGACCAATCTTAAATATCTAGACAGACAGACACGAAACGGCAACTGGGAATCACGTAACAAAAACAAAGGCAGAGAAGTAGTTGGGAAAACTGTTGGCATTATTGGCTGTGGCAGAATTGGCCGGTTGGTAGCCAAAAAAGCTGCACTTGGGCTGGGAATGAATGTGATTGGTTATGATCCGTACTTGCCCATTGATACGAAACTAGAATATATAGATAGAAAAATTGAAATGGAAGAGGTGCTTGCGCAAGCGGACTACGTATCAGTGCATACACCATCCACACCGGAAACAATCGGACTGGTGAATGCCAGTTTTCTGAGGCAGATGAAGCCGACAGCGACATTGATCAATTGTTCCCGTGGCGCTGTTGTAAACGAACAAGATCTTTTTACTTCGCTAAAAGAGAAATGGATTTACGCAGCTGCGCTTGATGTGTTTGTCGATGAGCCGGTTAAGAACGACAATCCCCTGCTCATGCTGGACAATATTATTTTGAGTCCACACAGTGCCAGTTTGAAATTTGAAACCATGGACGCGATGGGACTACAAGCGGCGGAGCAAATTCATGAAGTGCTAAGCGGGAAACGCCCGTCCTATCCCATAAATGAGATTGGGTAGGGAGAATGTGAAGCTCGAAGAAAATAAATTTACAATGATGAATGGGGAATTTACTATGGAGTACACTTTATCGGATGAAAAATATTTTTGTTTTTGGAGCGAAGAGAATGAGCCTGTCCTGACAATTGATTCCGGAGATACTGTAGAATTTGAAACCAGGGATAATATAAATAATCAGTTTCGAAAACAAAGTGGGAATGTTCCATTTGAGCCGATTACTTATGATAAAGTCAATGTCAATCCAGTCACTGGTCCTGTTTACATCCGTGGAGCCATGCCTGGTGATGTTCTGGAAATTAAAATTGAAAAGATTGAGTTAAAAGACGACGGCATAATCATTGCTTCGGGTGGAAAAGACGTTTCCGGGCATCTCGGGGATTTTTTCGAGGGTGACTACATTAAAGTATGCCCTATCAAAGAGAGTATAATTACCTTTAACGACAAATTGAAACTCCAGTCAAAAACTATGATTGGAGTGTTAGGTGTTACACCGAAAGAAGAAAAGATCTGGGCGGGTTACAACGGCTCATGGGGAGGAAATCTGGACAATACCATGATAGCCGAAGGTGCTACTATATATTTGCCGATTGAAGTAGAGGGCGCTTTAGCCGGCTGCGGTGATGTCCATGCATTGATGGGAGACGGCGAAGCTGGCAGTAACGGAGTCGAATGTCCTGCTCATGTTACCTTGACTTTTACGGTTCGTAAGGATTTGAAACTTAACGCTCCTGTCCTTCAAAATAAGGATTTTTTCACCACCATCTCAACTCAAAAGACTTCAGATGAGTGCATTCGGGAAAGTACAAGAGCAATGTTCCGCATACTTAGTGAGAAAACTACATTACAGCCACAGGAGATATGCATGCTGATGTCAATTGTCGGACACAATCAGGTTTGCGTTGCTGTAAGTAAAAGAACCAAAACATTCCGATTTTTAATGCCGAAGTACGCGATAGAACCATTTGGATTTACCTTTTAAATTGAGCGGATATGGGGTGCTGATGTGAGCACTGATTCAGAATGGATGGAACCGATGTTGAATAGTCAACATTTTATAGCATCTTGTTAAGGATCTGCAGTCATTCCTGATAGCTACTAAGTTATGACTTCGGTGGTGACTGTATATATAATTGTTGATTGACCTATAGTAATTTTTTTAATGAGGGATACTGCAAGAAAGGACAGATGAGTATGACAGGAGATGTTGAAGCTGCAGTACATGATTTTATGCGGCAATATAGGTCGGCCATGGTACGTGACATTATGGAACTGTGCAGAATACCCAGCGTGCGCAGCGAAGCGGGGCCAAGCATGCCCTTCGGACAAGAGTGTGCCGAAGCAGTGAAAGCGGCGGCTACGCTTGCGCGGCGCCTGGAGTTTGAGACTGATGAATATCCTCAGCAGGGTTACGCGGTGGCAAGCTATGGTACAGGTGATAAAACTATCGGTTTTTTTGGCCATTGTGACGTGGTACCCGCAGGGAGTGACTGGACCTATACTAATCCCTATGAGCCTGTAGAAAAAGAGGGTATTCTGATTGGCCGTGGAGTAAGGGACAACAAATGTGGTGTTGTGGCTGGTCTGTATGTAATGAAGGCGGTACGAGAACTTAAGTTGCCGGTACGAACAAAACTTTTAACGTTTATGGGAAGTGACGAGGAAAACGATATGTACGACGTGATGGCGTTTACGGAAAAGGAGCCACCCCTCGATTTGTGCATTGTGCCTGATACCAGTTTTCCGGTATGCATTGGTGAAAAAGGCTTGCTGGAAGTAACAGCAAGCTGTCAAACACCCTTTAAGCAGATTGTTAGCGTAAGTGGTGGGACGATGGTGAATGTCATCATCGGTCGTGCGGTTGCGCAGATTCACTTGAATGATGAACTGTACGAAGAATTGGAGCAGCTGTGTGTCGGAAACGATGATTTTACCCTGACTCGAGGTAATGGCCTGATCACGCTAGAAGCGCGAGGACGCTCGGGACATGCGGCCAAACCAGAAGGTACGGTTAATGCCGTTCGCTTATTAGCTGAAGTGTTGGCCAAGTGTGAAAGCCTATATTCAGAGGACCGTGCAATCATGACCACGGTCGCAACAGCATTAGCCGACGACTATGGCAAGGGGATGGCTATGTCTGATGAGCCATCCGGTAGCATGACGGTATCCTGCGGTTTAGCGAGAACTATAGATGGTAAATTTAGTTTAACTTTTAATCCAAGGTATTGTGTTACCTCTACCGTGGAACAGGTGTTGGAAGGTTTCAGAAACTTCTTTGGGCAGAGGGGATGGGTGTTGAGTGATATTAATAACAACAACGGATACTACACCCCACCAAGTACGCCTGCTGTTCAGGCATTAATGAAAGCTTATAGCCAGATAACAGGTGATAAACATAGGGAACCATACATCATGGGAGGCGCAACTTATGCTCGTAAGCTAAAAAATGCCATTCCTTTCGGACCCAATTTCCCGTGGGTGAAGAAACATATCCAGTTTGATGCAGGTCACGGCGAAAGCCACCAGCCAGACGAGGCATTGGATGTAGAGAGTTTTTTGACAGCTATGGAGATATATGTACATGCTGTGCTTGAGATGGATAAAGTTCTTCACGATTAAAAAAGAGTATAACATCTTGAAATAAAAACAGGAACATAGTTTGTAATATAAGAATGGAATTAAGGAAACAAAGAAAGTGCACGAAGCAGAGGCTATGTGCACTTTTCACTTTTATTTACCCTTCTTCTTGCTGATTGTCTACACTTTTACCACTGTACAATCGTTTTATTTGATTTCCAGTAGAGCTTCCACACCAAATTCTATTGCAAATTTATTAAGCTCACTAACAATTGCCTTAGAAATCGGTATACCATTTGTTTTACGTTCGTGCTCGCGTGTCCATTCAAGTTCTCCCGGTAGCAGTAGTTTTTCAATTCCCTCAATGTGCTTTACAGCACGAAAATCGGAAACAAACTGTTCCATTATTCTGTTGATATGCTCTTCTGACATAAAACAATCCGGTTTAATGGCGATAAACATGTGCGGAATTGACTGTTTACCACTTGTATCAGCATTTGGGAGGATCCCCCTCGAATACTGACCGCCACTAAGTGTCCCTACGATTATTTCTATCATCATGGCAATTCCTACGCCTTTATAACCAGCTATGGGCTGCAGAAAACCGTCAAGCGCCTTTTGAGCATCCGTCGTTGGATGCCCATCCCGATCTGTTGCCCAATCTTTGGGTAACGCCCATCCTTCTCTCGCATATGATATGATTTTATTTCGCGCGGTAACTGAATTGGAAATGTCAAGCATTATTGGAAATTCACGCCACGGAAATGAAATGGAAAACGGGTTATTGCCAACAAAGGCTTCAAGTCCTCCCCAGGGTGCCATCATCGCAAGAGATTCCGTAAAGGCTAAACCAATATATCCCGCTCGTGCTGCATGGCAGGTGTAATATCCTGCCGCACCGAAATGACATGAATTTTCTACAATTGAAAACCCAATCCCGCATTTTTCCGCTTTTGACATTGCCTTATCCATCGCAAACACAGAAACCGGTGGCCCCATATTCCCTCCACCATTTATGTAGCAGGCTGCTGGCATTTCATCGACTACCCTG
The DNA here is from genome assembly GCF_059759275.1 of Ferdinandcohnia sp. GQ5. Lineage (NCBI taxonomy): Bacteria > Bacillati > Bacillota > Bacilli > Caryophanales > Bacillaceae > Ferdinandcohnia > Ferdinandcohnia sp. GQ5. The sequence continues at coordinate 222,039 of NZ_JCAXEW010000005.1, read as the reverse complement.
ATATCGCTGTGACCAGCTGTCATAAATCGACTGACATAAAACGGAAGAAGATTGATCCCGTGTGTATCGACTCCGCGAAGGTTAGACGATACTAGCGCATCAGTTACTATAGTTGCATAGTCATCGTCGACCCTACATTTTTTTAAGGCAACCTTACACCACTGTCTGAGCCTGTCTTCCGTAAAAATACAATAATCTGGTGATTGTTTCATGCTTTTCACCCTTTCAAGTATTTGTAAAGTATCACCTATCTGCATCATTATGCTATATGCGATGAAAAACAATTTAATATTAATTAAGGCTCGTTAAGTAAAATTTAATAATCCGAATTCTCGTATACAGAGGAAACAATGTTACTTATTTTTTGCTAGTTCATCCAGGGAATTGTTCGATCCTAGCCTCCGCAATCTCCTACTATCGCCTGTCTGTATGGCCGATTTCTTATTCGTTCTGCCGTAAATCCATGACGGGGATGTTGCTATCTATTAAGTTTTACTTAATAAAATCTTCACTTAATGTAGATTGCCCAAAATTTATTGGTGTAGATATACTACAGTCAAATGACACTTTTAACATGTCTTTAGAAGTGTTAGTTATGATTAGAATATTCTTAGTACCAAAATATGAGGTTTATGAATTTAATAAGGTGATATTGCCGGAAACGGAAAGGAGAAGAAAAATCATGAAACTGAATCTGACGGATAAAGTTGTAGTGATCACTGGTGGTGGCTCTGGCATCGGAAAGGCAGCTGCACTGGAATTTGCACGGGAAGGGTGTACACTTGCAATCTGTGGTCGCACAGAAAGCAAGCTAGAAAGCGTTCGAGACGAATTAGAATCGTTGGGATGCAAGGTATATACACAATCAGTGGATGTCTCTGATATTACTGCGCTGAAGGAATTTGCAGCAAATATATATCATCAGTTTGGACGTATTGACGTTTGGGTCAATAATGCGGGTATGAACATAAGAAAGCGCATTTGGGATTATACCGAAGAGGAATGGGATCAGATTGTAAACACCGATTTTAAAGCAGTTTTCTTTGGTTCCCTTTCTGGAGCAGAATATATGCGGCAGAATGGAGGAGGAGTCATAATCAATGTTTCCTCCTATTCAGCTCTTATTCCAAATGCCGACCGTGCAATCTATTCGGCCGTGAAGAGTGGTGTACTAAGCCTGACGAAATCCTTTGCTGCAGAGTACGCTCAGTTTGGTATCCGTGTATTGTCGATATTACCTGGCCTTATCAAGACAGATATAGTGTCCTGGCTTAACGATTCCGATACCGCCTCTTATACGGTAGATGTGGCGGCTGGACGATTGGGAGCACCGGAGGATCTTGCAAGACCTATAGTATTCCTTGCCTCCGATGCAAGTGGCTATATGACCGGTACTCATGTGGAGATCAGCGGCGGGAAATTATGTGTGCAAAAACCGTCGCTTTCCTGGCTGTGAGGAAGAATATGAGGAGTATAATAAACCAGCCCATTTTGATGCTAGCACCTAAGTCTATACGAGATTGCCCTTATTCCAAGTACCAATGTCAAGATAAGTGCGGATGGGAGATTAATAGTAGAACCGTTCTTTTTGATCAGTGTTTATTGAATGGAAAACGAACATCGCTGGTAGGAAGGTGTCACTACGCTCATTATTAAACCTCCGGTTCATTTGGTGTGTTAGGAAAGCTTTGTGATTCTTGTTTTTTTTACCTTCGTAGTCATCTAAGAGTACGATAACTTGCCATACAAAATGCGCTCGTAGCTTATAATCTAGCGACCTTAATCCATAAGTTGAACAGTGCGTAGGAACTTAGACGATGAAATGAAGAAAGATAATTAGAGTTAAATGCTCTTCTAACGAAACATCAAAAGTTCTAATAGATTATCGGAAGTGCCAAAGGTAGAAGACAAAGGGGCCACGTATGCAGTGCTGAGGGAATGATTCGTGTACTTGGGATATGATTAAATACTTATGAGGTTAGAGCGAAAAGCTAAAGAGAGTACTAGAGATAACTATGTTTCCCCTGACAAATAAGAATAGTCACAGTATGAATAGTAATTTTACAAAAGGAGGTTTTCAATCATGGTAGATGTGTTAAGGAATTTTATTAATGGCCAATGGGTTGAATCTAAAACAGATAGTCTGGTAAATTTGGTGAATCCCTCCACTGAAGAAGTATTCGCAAGAGTTCCTTTATCAACAAAAGAAGATGTAGATAATGCGGTAAAATCAGCTAGAAGAGCCTATAAAGAATGGAGTAAAATTCCTGTACCCAAAAGAGCGCGTATGTTATTTGATTATCAACAACTTCTAAAAAATAATCACAAAGAACTTGCTCTATTGATTACAAAGGAAAACGGTAAATCTTATGATGATGCATATGGAGAAGTATTGCGAGGGATAGAATGTGTTGAATTTGCTGCAGGGGCTCCGACTTTATTGATGGGAGAAATGTTACCAGATATCGCTTCAGGTATTGAATCTGGAATGTACCGTTATCCTGTCGGAGTAGTTGGCGGAATCACACCATTTAACTTTCCAATGATGGTCCCATGCTGGATGTTTCCTTTGGCCATTGCTTGCGGTAATACATTTATTTTAAAACCTTCGGAGCGTACTCCTCTTTTAGCACAAAGATTAGTAGAGTTATTTGATGAAGCAGGGCTACCAAAGGGCGTATTAAATATTGTCCATGGAGCCCATGATGTAGTGAACGGTATGTTAGAACATGATGATATTGATGCAATTTCATTTGTGGGTTCACAGCCTGTAGCTGAGCACGTGTATAAAACTGCCACAAGATATGGAAAAAGGGTTCAAGCATTAGCTGGAGCTAAAAATCACTCCATTATTCTATCGGATTGTGATATGGAAAAAACAATCCCAGGAATAATTAATGGTGCATTTGGAAGTGCTGGACAACGTTGTATGGCAACGTCAGTCATTGTAGTTACTGAAGATATTGCTGATGAAGTTGTGAGTAAACTAAAAGAAGCTGCCGATGGCATAAAAATAGGTGATGTATCTGATTCAAGTGTAAATCTAGGACCTGTGATTCAAGGATCTCATTTAGATAAGGTAGCATTATTGATTGAACGAACCCTTGAAGAAGGCGCAGAACTAGTACGTGATGGAAGAAAGGATGTAGAACATTTAGATAAGGGGTACTTCATAGGAGCTACTATATTAGATAATGTTACTACTGAAATGAATATATGGAAAACAGAAGTATTTGCCCCTGTTCTATCAGTAATTAGGGTTAAAGATTTAGCAGAGGCAATTGAAATTACGAATAAATCAGATTTTGGAAATGGATCTGTCCTATATACTCAAAGTGGTAAATCAGTCAGACAATTTAGAGAAAATATAGAAGTTGGTATGTTAGGAGTAAATGTAAATGTACCAGCACCAATGGCATTCTTTCCGTTTTCTGGTTGGAAAAACTCATTCTATGGGGATCTTCATGTAAATGGTAAAGATGGTGTGAATTTCTATACTAGAAGAAAAATGTTAACCTTAAGATGGTAAATTAATAGAATGCCTGTTATCAATAGTATAAATTGGTAACAGGCATTTTTGATCCTGAGGCTTACACAAGAAATATAGGACACATAATTTTAAGCCCATCTTTACGTTGATTCATAAATTTGCTGAAACTAGGGGAACCCAAAGAGCCTAAAAATTATTAATTCCCTTCCGCAAGTTTGAAGAGAACGATGAAAAAAAGAGGGAAATAGTACACCAGCAACCTTCTAATGCTGCAGGTAAAGTAAAAAAACAATTTCGAGTGAAACGAAAGTCAAGCAGGAGAAAGTTCGAGGTAAACTTAAACAATCTACGGACTGATTAAAGAATAATAGAAATTAAAGATATTCATATATTATGGATAGATTAAGACGCTCTCTTCTAGGTTATTACAATTATTATTGCTTTACAGATAATCCGAAGTGTAAATAAAGTCAGAGACAACTGAATACTTACTGTTTAAATAGCTCAACAAGGGGAAGTCGAAGTTACTTTTGATAAATTCTGACCTTTTCTTAAAAAATACCCTATCTGTGGCGAAGCGGAAACTGAAGGAAGCTTAGGCACATCTTCTTTAAGTTTTTTGGCACATCTAGGGAAAACGAACAGAATTTGGGGTATAATGGAGTTATACAGTTGAAGCAGGGTGGGCAATGTGGTCACTTCCCATATAGAAGGGAGGTGGCAATAATGGTTACTGTGTACGAGGCGCTAACTCTCATGATTACATTTGGAACCTTAATCGTAGCAGTCATTGCCGTAGCTATTTCTTTAAACACAAAAAGAAAATAGCTCACCCTGCTAATGTCCGTTAGATGGTGAGCTATTTCTTGCTTACTTAGGACCACTGCTCTTCTTGCAGTAGACTGTATGTGGAGAATTGGTTGCTCGAACAACCAATTCTCTTTTTAATATTATGTTCTTATATTTATAATATACCATTTTTAAAAATAAATTCAAAATACTTATTACTATTGTATTTTTTCATATACAATCTAATGATAAAAGAGATAAGCCCATAGTGTGTAACGGATAAGATAAAATCTGTCTGTTAAACATTATGGGCCTTTTTTCTTTAATGGAAAAGAATAACTTCATATGTATTGTTGTATTTATTCCATTGTCTGAATCTGATTTACAGTTACATTTTTTGATTTAAATATCGAGACGTTACCATTACCTTTTGTATGATACTTTATTTATTTTTGGGGTTAATTCTTTGAGCGTTTCCTTAAATAAATTTTGTTGCACCAAATCCTAGACTAGCTACAATCAAAGAACCGACAACACTTCAAATTAATGTACTAGTTTCCAATTAGCTCTCCTCCTTATTTACAAAAAAGTAAATTCTATACTTATCCTCTATAAATTCAGCCTATCTTGCCTCACCATTTCATCCTTGATTAAGGATCTGCGGATTTCCACAGCAATCGAAACACCTTATTCAAATTACTTTAGTATTGAAAGTTGTAGGTGGGAAGAGGATGGATTCTTCTCTTTTTATTCTTCCCAAAGTTCTTCAAATGTTAGTTAGTCAAAATTTCACATTCTTATTAATGAAATTTATATGTTTTCAATCTCTAAATTCATTATTTTGGATATTTCTTCTCCGATTACTCATAGCATCCGCAGCACGCTTTGCTTTTGCTTGTGTGGAGTGAACATATAGCATAGTTGTAGTGGTTGAAGTATGACCTAATTGTTCCATCACAAGCGTAATATCATTTGAAGTTTCCAATAGATTCGTAGCATAGGTATGTCGCAATTTATGTGGTGACATAGCCACATTATCATTAAAGGCTTTTGTATATTTCTTTACTAAGTCTTGAATTGCACGAATTGAAAGGGGAGAAGTAGTCCCCTGGTACTTACCAACAAAAACAAACTCATGATCGGCATTTGAAGCGCCATATTTCTCATTTCTAACTGATAAATACTCTTTTAAGTCTAATAATGAGTCTGGAACAACCTGAACAGTATCTGTTTTATCTCCTTTACGAATAACACGAATCGTTTCTTTGCGAAAATTTATATCTCGTATACGGAGGTTTGCCAATTCATTTAGCCTAATGCCACTTCCTAAAAATAAAGATAGAATTGCATAATCCCGCTCTTTGTCGCGTGAGAAGTACCTCAGTTGGGCCCTAGATAACCCTTTTTCATACTCATTTTTCATATAATCTAAGAAATATATATCATCGTTTTCGATAAAGATAGAATCAGCTATTTTACGTGCACGCTCTCCCAAAGATTCTTTTTCTTTATTTACAGAGATCTTCTGCATAACATTACGATAAAAATATGGTTCGCCTTTCTTTTTACCATCTTTTGTCTCCTTGTTTTCAGTTTGAGTTGTTAAAAACTTAAAGAGGGAGCGTAGAGCAGATTTCTTTCGATTTACAGAGCTTCTTTTCCTTGTTTTTGTTTCATCCTTAGTAACCTGTATATCCTCGTTAGATAGGGCATCAAAGTAATACATGGCATCCTCTAAAGATAGGTGTTCTAAAACATCCATTTTTATTTCCCGAATAGCTTTAGCATTAGAAAATCCTTCTACTATTAACCAATTAAAGAAGTGCTCAAAATCTTTTAGATAGTTAAATAGGGTAGAAGGTGATAAAAACTCTGATTCCTTACGTCTAACATATTCCGTTACGTAAGGGGGCATGATATCAAGCATTGACTCATATTTCTTTTTATGCTGCATGTGCTGTCTTGATTTTGCCAATGATGATTCACTCCTTAATGTCGAATATTGTCGATTTCGTATATAATACATTTTTGGCGAACATTATTATTATTGACAATAAAATAGGAATAACGCATATTTTATAATAGTTAAAGCCCCGTATCGTGATACGGTTAGTATAATTTAGGAATAGAAGAGTACTCGTATCAAAATACGATGAAAACTAGTCTTAAAGTATAAAAGTTTTCTCATCTGATGCTTAGAAATAAAGTTTTTCTATATTTTTGGGATAGGAACTTATTTTACTATGATAATACCTTTCAACTTCATACACAGGAATCCATATTTCCTTTTCACAAATTAAATCATACACATCAGATAAAATTTTGTCTCTTTCTTGTTTTGATGTTTTTTTCAATCTTCAAATAGTTTACTGTATATCTTTCTCTAAGTAGATTACCAATTCATTCCTTTTGTTTCATTTTAAGTTAAGAAAATCTTTTATATGTCTGTATTAGCATTTCCATTTCTATAATCATGACTTTTCAAATTTACCTCCGCTACCATTGTTATTTCAAGCGGTAAATTCTATTCGTCTTATCCATATCCTCAACCAACTCAACTTTACCTTGCTGCACCATTTCATCTAAGATTAAGCATACTTTTGGATAATCTTTAGGTTTATCTGTAGAAGAAAAACGTTCCTTAGAAATAAATCCTTCATTAATTAAACTTTCGCACATTTCAAGTACACCGGTTATACCAGATTCTAGTAATTTTATTATTTGTTCATGAAGTTGAGCGGAAGATGGAGCATAATTGGACTGTTGATTTTTAAATAAATCATCAAATGATATTTGTTTCATAAGTTTTCTCCCTATTTATTATATTAATCATTAAGTAAAAAAGCGTTTCTACCTATTCCGCTTATCTGGTCTTTATATCCAAGCAAAGTTCGTAACATGTATTAGGATACTCTAATCTTTCTCTTAATTCTTTTGTAGTTATATTGGGTTCGGATGCAAGTATTTGTTGTATCTTTACAATTTCACCAATATCATAGTTTATTTTATAAACCATAAAAGGGGATAGGTGATCAGAAATATTTATTCTTTCTAATTCCTCACTACCTGTCCATTTAAATACCCTAATTTGATTTTGAAAACGAATCAAATTCTCTTGTTCGGATAAAAAGCGGTAAATTAAATCACTTTTTATCTTGGATACGTCGGAGTCTTCTGTGTATCCTTTTTCTAATAAAAAGACTACAATACCCATAAAAGTATCAACAATTTGTAGAGGAATAGACTTTTTAGAATCCTGTGAAATGACTTTATTCACTCGATAGTTCTTATTTCTATAAGCCGAATGAGCATTCATCTGTTCAATAATTTTTTCGTTTAATCCAAGTTTGTCATATTCACCATTTCTATCAATCTTGATTTTAACGTCAACCAACTCATCGTCATTTAATGATGGTAAATCTCTGGTCGCTCCATAAAATAATCTTTCAGGTATTTTTATATAGAATAAATTTCTCATTTCCGATGAAGACATGCTGAGTTTAGCAGCAGAAGCAAAAGCATCTTCGTTGTTGACAATAAGAATATTTATTTTTACATTTTCGTTGATAACCGTATGTAATGTTCTAAAGTACTTTTTAATATTCCTATCCTTAGAATATTCTCTAAAATGTAGTTCAGATTTTGAACTAGCATTCTTATTTATATCTCGCACTTTTGTAACGATATGAGCAAGTGCAAAGTCTGTCCCACTATAAGCTCCATAATATGAATATTCCTTATCAAATTGATCAATCTTATTAGATTCGTCAAAGTAAATTAAATAGTTCATCATAGACTCCTTGCTCTATATTATAGCTTGTTGACTAAATATAAAGTCTGGTATAGAATAATTAATAAGTTAATATATTGTTTTCTCCGCTACCGATTAGGCAGAGCTGACAATTATATCATGTTCGGAAATAGCTTTTCCCCGCTACCGTTAGGCAGGGTTGAGCTATTTTTTCTTTTATTATACCAAACATATATTCTTAAATCTATAATTGTTCATAAAATTGATATTATACACGAAGTACTAACTATATAAAAACGGATAGATGTCCCCCTACCCATAATTTTTGTTCAAACGAATTAAAGTTGAGATATAAGTATTAAAGTTATGACATACTAATTAAAGTAGTGACATAGTTCTAATCATTAAATGTTAAAGGAATGTCTCTATTCTGGAGACATTCCTTTATTTTTAATAAATTCTTAAACTAAAGCACCCGTTAGCTCAATAAGTAGTTGGATATTCCTAAAATGTTTACAGTTTTTTTCACAACAATAAATCATTCTTCTTTTCTGGGAGAAAAATTAATTTTAGCAACATCACTAATGATCGGGAGGTTACGCTCTTCTGCCACTTGCACTTGACTATCAACCCATATTTCAACTTTTTGATCTATTTCAAAGTTTGCAGATGAATAATACTTTGTATCTAATTGAATAATTCCTTCACCTTCATCATTCAGCCCAAAACCATTGCCCTGTATTAACAGTTGATCTTTATCTTCATCAACTTCTACTATTATTCCTTTAATATCTGCTGAACGGTTATATTCACTATTAACCTTTGAATTTGCAGGGTCTTCAACGGTTTGTTGAATACAAGCAGATAATAATATCACTAAAATAAAAGCAAATAATAACTTTTGAATTTTCATATTATTCCTCCTCGTATATATAGTCGTAACATGGTCATTATAGTTTCGCTATTGGATTAAACTGCCCCTTTAGTTTAATAATATCATTCGCATAACTCCCTCACAGAAGTAGAAAATAAGATGAGGTGAATAAAGTATGTTAAAAATAAAAAGTGGTTATATTATTTGCTTTTCCATGATTTTAAGCTTAATTTTTTACAGTAAATCCACAGATGCAATATCATCTATAATGAAATTATCACCTTCCCAATTGAGTAGTGATAAAGGTGAACATAAACAAATTCAGGAATTGGAGCAACGTTTAGGAAACCTCGAACCACCTGAACCTACCACAATCTTTGATTCACCTTTTCCTTTTGAGACTGGTACAGAAGTTCATTTTCCTACCGATGTTATCCCTATTTCAGAAGTGATAACACAAGGAACAAAAATCCCTTTCAAAATAATAAAAAGCGAACCTAACTATGTTAGACCCATATACGAAGAACACTGGCATAGCACATATTGGGGTGGGAGATGGAGCTATGTACCATCTCGAATACACTATGCTCTCCACCGTATATTCCCTTTCTATGCTATTGGGATTGCAGCGGAATTAAATTTTCAAGGGGATATGGGTATTAGTTTTCCTACCACAACAAATGAAACAGACCTTGACCTATATATAGTTGTGTTTCAAACAAGCATCACAGACGTTTATACGAAAGGAAACCAAGTTGTTGTTGTTGGAACTCCTAAACGAACTGGAGTAGAAGTTTTAAGTATTAAAACAGCCGATATACATCCTAGTAATAAGGATAAGCTTTTATTAGTTCAGTTAGCAACGAATGGTGCTGAACTCGATTATTCTCTAATTAGTTATCAACGACCAGATTTTTGGCTAAAACAAAAACAAAAAACAAATGAACTTGAATAGAGTAAAAAAGAGTGAACCTTTATATAAAAGCCTGCATCTACGTTAACAAGTTGATACAGGCTTTATTTATATTGTCGTTCTTCTTCAACTCTTCTGCCCCGTTTGTTCAATAAGGATTTCAACAAAAAAGGTGGTTAATCCTTCTTGGATCAACGCTACCCGATAGTTTAAGTGCAATCTTTCACATTCTCAAAATAGATTTGTTATTTTATTATATAAATTTGTTAACCATTTATTTTAAACAGTTTGGTTGTTTAATCTTTCAAGCTCTTCTTCAATTCTTACAGGGTCTATTCGTTCAAACAATGGTTCTACTTTTGACAAATGCTGTGATTTAACAATAAACTCTTTCCATTCGGTTTCTTTTACGTTTAACATTTCCTTAACTTTTTTACTTGAAAAAGGAAGAAATGGAGTAAGGATATGAGCTAAATTTGCAATGAGGTAAACACAATCCGCCAAAGTTTGTTTGCAAGACTCAATATCATCCTTTATTTGTTTCCAAGGTTGTTGTTGATCAAAGTATTTGTTTGAAAACCTAACAAGTTCAAATACTTTTTCCAATCCTTGTTTAAAGGCAGCAGTTTCAATACATTGACCTACTTCATTATATAAGCGATTAACTTTATCCTGAATGTTTGTAGAGATGTCCTTTTCGGGAATAACACTATCAAATGACTTTTCTATAAATTTTAATGTGCGGTTAACGAAGTTACCATAAGCTCCTAATAACTCGCTATTATGGCTATATATGAATTCTTTCCAGGAAAAATCAGCATCTCGATTCTCAGGTGCATTTATTGTTAGGAAATATCTTATCGAATCTGGATCATATCTTTCTATAATATCTGGAACCCAAACAGCCCAATTTTTACTAGTCGATAACTTTTTCTTTTCTAAAGTCAAATACTCGTTTGAAACAATATGGGTTGGTAATGGTTCTTTTCCAAGACCCGCAAGAATTCCAGGCCATATTATCGAATGAAATGGGATATTATCTTTCCCGTGAATGTAATAAGATTGAGTGGAAGAATTCCAGAACCTTGAATCATCACTATTTGTTTCCTTCGTCCATAGTTTACTTGCTGTGTAGTATCCTGAAACAGCCTCAATCCAAACGTAGATTTTCTTATTTTCATATCCATTAACTGGAACACTTACCCCAATAGGCAAATCTCTTGAAACTGCTCTATCTTGTAAACCCTCCTTTAAATACCTATTCGTAAGAGCTATTGCGTTCTCACGCCAGAGGCTGTTATTTTCAGCTTCCTGTGTATATTTTTCCAATACAGATTGGAAAGAACTTAAGGAAAAGTAAAAATGCTCTGTGAACCTTGTGGTTGGTGGATGGCCGCATATTTTACATTTTCTATCTAGCAATTCAAGTGGTTCTAACACGCTTGAACAAGCATCACATTGGTCACCACGAGCATTTGAGCCACAATGAGGACAAATACCCTCTACATAACGGTCAGGTAAAAATTGATGATCATATTCACAATATGTTTGTTCAATTTCTTTTTTATAGATGTATCCTTTATCAAGCAACACTAAAAATATCTCTTGAACAATTTTATGATGATGTATAGTATCCGTTCTTGTATAGGTATCGTAAGTGAACCCCAACCTCGAAAAACAATTCACAAATTCTTGATGGTAACGGTCAGCAATCTCTTTTGGTGTAACACCTTCTTGTTTGGCTCTTATTGTAATTGGTGTTCCATTACAATCGCTTCCTGATACATATAAAACCTTTTCACCTTTTATACGATAATATCTTGCAAGAATATCCCCAGGTAATAAACTGGAAATATGACCTAAATGTAATGAGCCATTCGCATAAGCCCAAGCCCCGCCAATAAAAATACTCATAAATAGAAACCCTCCTGTAAAAAATTTAATTTAAAACAAAAAACCTCGCCTTAACTGTAATAGTTAAGGGCGAGGTTTGAATTTCCACACGGTACCACCTTAATTTACAAATAGCTCACACTATTTGTCTCAACAAGTACGGAGTATTAAATGCTACTCTTATACTGTGACATTGATAACGAGTGCCAAATCCCGTCGTAACCTACTAACACAAAAAGTACGTTCAGTACGAAGCTCAGAGACCATTGTTCAAATGAATGTTTTTGCTTCTTTTCAGCTACCGAAGCTCTCTGGTAAAAAACAATATCATTTTACTTTTTCTCTTCATTGCCTTTATTTGATAATTAACATTAGTTTATTTAAAAATTTCCCCGAAGTCAATATCGGACTAATCTTTATATTAAAAATATTTTTTATTTTATTTGGCGACTTCCTTTAAAGTGACTTTTTAACTAAACTGCCTCGTTACTTCAATAAAGTGCATTACTTTTTTAAAAGTAAACAGCCTATAATGGTTTCCAATTAGGATCTTTCTCATCCTTCATTAGGCTTTCTTAAAAACCCAATACATCTCTCCTCGCAAGCTTCAAATAAGATATAGTTTTTCTGAGCTTGCCTTAAAGATGGAATATTGGCACTGCCCCCATAATCAGGGTCATCATATTGAACTGCATCATCTTCCCAAAAACAAATACTAAAAATATCATAGGTTCCAGGTGGTTCTTCATCTAATGTTTTATACCCTCAGCAAGGACGTGTATATTTCATAATCTCTCCTTTTTATTCCTCTTTACCCAACCCTGACCAATAGTTAAATAACTTGTAAGTAAAGTCATTTCTCCCAAGGCTCTTTGAAAATACCCCCTGTATTTCTTGTTCAAATTAACTTTTTGACAAGCTTAAACGCTAATTTCTCTGCTTTATGCAAGAATTTGGTTTGATAACAAACTTTAAGCAAAAATATGATTCGGTTTTTAATAGAATTTTGAGGTATTTCTTATCAAGTCTTTAACTTTTATCTGATCCTTCCAACCGATGTTCGACTAGTAATAAGACATCAATTCATTCAGTATTTAATCATTCTGTATAAGGTTTAGATGTTGAAGTAAAAATCCCGGAGAAGTAATTTTCTTCGATGAGGCTATTGAAGTGGTTGAGGTTAGGACTTATGTTTACCATAAGGATATAAGGTATAATATTTTTAAAGTTGTATTACAAAAACGCATTAAATCAGGGACTTAACTAAAGTGTAACACTTTAACGGTTATTAACACTAATTGCTTAAGTGCATTTGCAAAAGACTCTTGGAATATATTTAAAAAGCAATGCCTAAATAATAAGCATCGCTTTTTAATATGATTTTTGTTTCCTCACTCCACATGGAATAACGGACTCACCTTAATCTCGGTACTGTGTTTTTAATTTTGTTGTTCGAGGAATATGTCCACTGAATTTGTCTGTTCATGGAAATAAACCCAAATTATAACATTGTGTAGTCAGTTTTAAAATTGATTGGATATTTATGTTTTTCTTCTAGACCTCTACACATTCTTACTAATCCACGTTTCCAATGAATCTTTTCTTTTTGATAAAACATCTATGCCTAGTGATGAGATAAAACTACTAGTACTTTCAGTTATTTTAACTGCTACCACAGGCTTTCCTAGGCTAATTGCAAATTTAATTTCATCAAGTGCCATTCCAGTATTATTGGCTGGTCTATTTGAACATATAACAACGCTAGCATATTTAATTTGCTTTTGAATCTGAGGATCAACATTGAATCTCCTATCAACACTATCAAATGGCGAACTACTTGGTACAGAATAATCTCTAACATTGAATTTTGTACGATCCAATAGAGCACTAATTTCGGTATAATCATTATTGTTCCAGCGATGTGGAATAAATATATTAATTTTCATTCTTTTCCTCCTCTTATATTCCTAAAATCTAGTATCTTTTGATAGTTTCCAATAATGTAATCCAAGAGCTGTCAATTTGCATGCCTTGCTATTCATTGCTGCAAAATACATATGTTCTTCATCTACTGGTTCAACAAGCCCAACACTTTCAAATAACTGAAGTTCTTTAAACACATTTACATTTTCTTGTTTTGCATGTGGTTCTACAACTTCATGCTCATATTCCGGGTTGTTAGTAAATTCAAATGAAGGATCTAGTTTAAATGCATCACTCGGAGAATCAAAATATTGGCCTAATTTACGTAAAATGCTTTTAGGTACTTTGGGTTCTATATCCCTGACCGAAATAAAATGTGAGATATTAGTCTTAAAAACCGGACGTTGTTGCCATGCACCTAAAGATTGATCTATAAATGCATATATCCCAGCTGGTGTAATTTTCCCAGTAATATCAGCTGCACTTCCTCTTAGCCCTTGCAAAAAAAGACTTGTAAAAAGGCCTTGTCCATTGCTTTCCATGGCAACTTCATCTCGCGAACTAGCAGTCATAATCGTAACACCTTCGCCCAGTGTAGATTCATTACTTTTAATAACGGGCGACTCACCAAATTTCCCTGAATAACAACAATCTAAAATAATTATCTTATTTTTACATTTAGAATTATTTGCATACCCTAGAACCTCGCTCATTAGTACACCTAAGTCCTTACCCTTATAATCTGGTGTTACAAGGTGACCATTTTCACTTCCATGACCCGAAAAATATAACAACGAAGCATCAGCATCTCCACTAAACAAGCTCTCAAGCAAATCCAAAAACTCAGATTTTGTTTTTACATTAAGTTTCAACGAAACATCAAAATTAGGTGCCCCATCTCCATTTGTTCTTAATAGCTCTGCTAATGCACTAGCATCATTTACACATCCATTTAAAGGCGCATTTGGATATTCGTCAATTCCAACAATCAATGCTTTCTTCAAATAAACACCTCCTATGTATTCAGAAAATTACTTTCCTGTTTTTTGCTGTTAGGGGGGCCGATTAAAACAAATTAATTACCTCATAATCCCTACTAAAGTTCACAAGCATAAACAGTTGGCAAAGTACTCTTCCCCCCACTAGAAGTAGTTGAATTTGCTTCAGCCTCCGCCTTTGCTTTATCCTCATATACACCCTCTTCCTTTTGTTTCTCTTCTTTCTTTGTTTCAGCATTTTACTCTTTGCTAGTTGATTCATTTTATGAACAAGCTACAAGGAAAACTAATAATAACGCCAAAAGTAAGTAGGTTAATTTCTTCATTAATCTTCAAATTTTTGGTAAATATTTGTAACTAATACTATTATACTATTAAAATACTTCAAAAACGAAAAAATTTATATTCCCTTATGATAATCCTTAATGTTATTAACCTAGTTATGGAAAACTCCTTATTCCATAAAACTGCTCGTTAGCCATCCATGAAGCACAGCTTCACAACTAAGGATAGTATTTTAAACTGTGATTCCTGGTAGTTGAAGAAGAAAAAACAAAGCGCCCATAATCATGAGCACTCTACCACAGTTATTTCTCCATTATTAAAGAAGAGAAAAGGAATTCCTCTTTTTTTGTCGAACAATAAATGGATACATATTAGAAGGTTTAAAAGGAGGAATAATCTTGGGTAGTAAAAAAAAATCAACTAAAGGAAGTTCAAGTGAAACTAGATCAATTGATGGGATTAAAGTGTCACCACCACCACCACAACCTAGCACTAGAAGATAAATATTAATAGAAAGGATGATTGTTTTTGAGTAATAATCAAAATGATTCTACACCTGTAAAAAAAATAACAGGACAAGCACCTGGTGGAAGGATTAATGGATCTGTAAATGGTAAAAAAGTCAATCCACCACCTAAAAAATCTTAAATAATACTATTTTCGGGAATGGTTTTTTCCTTTGGGTTCTTATGATCGATTTCTTTAACAACCATTCCTAATTTTTTGTCTATATATATCCTTTTAACTTCATAGTTGTAATCATTTTTAATTGAGTCCATCCATAATTCAGTATTTTCCAAAACTAGTGATTTATCAGCTTCTAGCGGTCTAGAGGCTTTTGTCATTGAACCAGCTATAAAATCTTCGGGTTTATCTATTTTATATACAACAAATACTGCTTCTTTCTCTTTTTCTCCCTCATCAATCTTTATAAAAACTTCTTCCCAAACAGATGCACTTGAAGATAAAGGCGCTAAATTCCTAGAATCTCTTACTTTGTTAATACAAATTTGTAACACTTCATTCCCCCATAAACTCCAAATCCAACAAAGGAAAAAGCTTACAATAAAACTTAAGGATATAAACAAAACCAAATATTTAAGGTCAGATGTGGCAGAATTCAGTTCTTTTACTGTCCAAACCGGTTGTACTGATAATAGTTTAATATTAACTACTCTAGCCCAAATATTTAATAACAATAAGGTAATAAAACTCACAGGTAGCCACAATAATGCAGCGATTCCTGATAATTCTGGAGCAGTATGCTTTACTGTAGGATTTAATCCAAATAATTGTAACCAAAAATAAGCCATTATACCTGGTAAAATAAAGACAAATGTACTGATAAATGCTGACATAATTACACTCCTTCCTTATTAATAAATTCTACATATTTATCATTATCCCTTTATTCCTTAACACCAATCATTATAAAAAAGAGCCGTAAAGGCACTTTAATTTATGTTCTTATTATTCCACTAACCTAATACATAGGGTTATTCGTTGCTATTTAATTACAACTGTGTTATTAAATAGAAAAACGGGTCGGATTTTGCTAAATTATGGGGGATAAATAATGGCCAAAAGAGCAAGAGGTTGGACAGAAAATAAGATAGCAAGATATATAAAAGAAGGTAGAGGGAGTGGAGAACTGTCCTCATATAAGCCTTGGCTTACTGTTCAAGATGTCAGTAGTAAAGGCAATTCGCCAAGGATTATGGGGTGGAAAACTGGCCGCCGCCATGAATTGTTATCTAATCTAGAAAGAGGTTAAAGATATCAAATAAACTTAAGTGTAGTGAGTTTGATATTGAAGATCACATGCTGAATAACATTAAAATTGATAGGATGTTGCTAAATAATAAGCATCATATAAGAAATGAATGGCTCAGAGTTCTTGATGAATCACCAGACACAAATTTTTATGAGATAAAACAAAAGAACTTTAAAGTATATGCATGGCTTTATAATTTTGATTTTACATGGTTTTACCACAATACTCCAAGATATCATTATAGTAGAGTGAAGAAAAATGATTTATTCTGGAAAAAAAGAGATAAAGACCTTAAGATCTATCTAAAGAACTATACAGTAACCTTGTTAACCCAAGGATACACATTAGAGGAAATTATCAAGAAAGTCTACTCAAAGTCTGGAAAACTTCAATTAGATAAAGAGTTATCTCACTTACCAAAGGTTAGTGAATATTTGCGCCTTTTAAGTAAAAAACATCCACAAACCTTAAGGTTTTACACAACGTTTTAATGCGAATATGCCATATCACAACTTTAATTCCGGTTAGAGATATTAATATAAAAATTCCATGTCAAAACTTTAATTAGTATTTTGAATTTAATACACCCTAAGATTAAGCCTTTACTGTCCTTTCATATCACAACTTTAATTACTTAGAACAATTTTTTTATACCATTCAATCTTTTTACTCAACAAAGATAATTCAACCAGAAATTCTGGACTTTTCAATTCACTTTCCTCTAATTTACTGTGTGCTTCACTAAAAGAGTAAGATTTAGTGGTAGCAATATGGTGAGTCCAAAAAGACTGATCAACATTCATTATATAGTTATGGTTATCCGTTCGAACAGCGATCTCCGCTTATACTCATATAACTATCTCCCTTTAATTTCACATTAAATTACCATTTTGATCTTCTATATTACGCTATTCCTATTTTTGGAAAATCCACTGTGCATACCTGCCATGTAAATAAAAAAAGCAAGTGCACCAAACGCTATTTGTCATCGCTTGGTGCACTTATATTACGTATGCTTTTTTTTATAGGTTAAGAAAGATGCAACAAGTAGAACAGTTAATCCGATTAGGATTGTAACGGGTAAATACTCCCCTTTATTCCTAAAAATAACCATACTACTAAAAAATACACTTAATGAAAACGCAACAATAATAAATGTTATATATATTTTGCTATATTTCATTTACTAATTCGTCCTCCTTTATCTATTGAGGAGTAATGTCGAAAGCTGCAACCCAAGTCATGTCTACTATAACACCTTTACCATTGTTATTAGCACCTAAGCGAGTTGCAAACAACCAAAACCATCCAGAAGTTAAACCGGAAACAACCCCAGCACCCAACAATACTGGGAACCAAACTCCAAGACCACCTAAACCTGCTGCTGAGGTTGCTCCTGTTGCTGCTGCAGTGTTGGCATCATCTATAGCTTCAATAGTATCACAACTATTTAATTTTGTACTATATCCCCACCAATAATATTTAGGTGCTGAAGTAACGCCTTTAGGGGTGCACTTTGCAAATAACGTAAAACCATTACTCTGTTGATTTTGTACCTGTTCTTGGAAATTACTTTTAATAGATAAATCATCTGATACACTAATTTTGCCATTAGAAACTTGTTGATTCAGTAGTTCAAAGTGTTCTTGTTGACCATGGATTAAATTGTAATCAATTCCAGAATTAACAGCTGCCTCAACATTTAATTTAAATAGACCATTTTCTACATACACAAATGGTTCTAATGCCAGGATGTCATCAACAGTGTACATTTCCACGTTGGTGTTGTCGTTTTCAGATACTGGTACCATGGAAGCTTGTGCAAAACCTGCTGAAAGAGTTGAAAATGAAAAAACTGTTAATAAGACTGCAATAAAAATTTTCCTCATTCAAATACCTCCTAATATTAAATTCATATACGAAAAAACGCAATTGCAATATATAGACGAAAAGACTATGAAAATAGTTCCCTACCATTTGTAAATTCAGGAAATTTTTTGCTATTAGACTAATAAATACTAGATTATGGTAGTATATAAGTAAAATATGCCCATTTATAACATTTAGGAATGGGGTAGAATATTTAGTTAGGATGGTATGTAGTAATGTTTAAAAAATTATTTAGGCAAAAAAAACATTCAGACGAAGAATACCGACTTATATATGATTTATTCTATGACCGTGTTTATCGCGATGCTTATTTCATTATAAGGGATAAACACTTGGCTCAGGATGTGGTTCAAGACACTTTTATTAAAGCATTTAAAGATTTAGATAGCTTAAAAGATAAATCTAAAATTGGCGCTTGGTTATCTACTATTGCATCTAGAACAGCTATTGACTTAATTCGTAAACAAAAAGTATGGAACGGAATCCCTACTGAAGACGTCTATTTCGAAAAGGATAAAAATAATGATTCAAACTCTGTTGAGTATGAAGTCGAAATAAAACTTATGATAAAAGAAGTTGGAGAAGTTCTTTCTGAGATTAGTATAGAGCATAGAGAAATTCTGCTATTAAAATACATACATGAGTTAAAAGAAAAGGAAATTGCGGAATTACTTGATATAAAAGAAGGTACTGTAAAATCTAGAATATTTCGAGCTAAAAAAGAGCTGAGAAATGTTTTTATGGGTAAATATCTCAACGACCATCTGGATGGTGAAGTATTATGAGGAATAAGGATTTTCTTAAACAGGATGTTATTAGGGATTCAATAAAAACTGAATATGAAAATGTCCCCTTACCACCTTCTTCGAAAGAAGAAACATGGTTAAACATACAGCAGGAATTACCAGAGGATAAAAAGAAAAAAGTGTTTAATAAACCAGGTATATTTGCTGCGTCCATTTTAATAGTATTTCTTTTTGGAACATTAACATTTGAGAATAGACAAGGTAATGCTTTTGGTTGGATTACTAAATATTTTCAAAAGGATAATGGTACTATAACCCAAATAGAAGATTCAATTAGTACTGGCGAGTCAAATAATCAACCACTCCCTTCTGCTGATTCTTTACATGAAATAGGTACTTTAACTAAGGAAGAGATAATGAGTTTACCTAAAGCACAGCAAGTAGCCGAATTCCACATATTAATCCCAACTTTTTTGCCTGAAGGCTACGAACTTTTAGATGTCACAGTGGTTTACGGAAATAGCGAAACAAGTAATGATATTATTTTAAATTACAGTAACCAACTGACGATCCAACAAATCGCAGGAGCTGAGGACATAGGTAATACATTAATAATTGATAATGAAGATACCAACGTCGAAACCATTTCGATTAATGGAGAAAAGGCCTCTCTATTAACATTTAAGGATAGTACAAGCAGACTAATCTTTAATCAAGCTAAGACCAAAATAATAATTAACGGGAGTCTGCCTGGAGATGAGTTAATATCGATAGGAGAATCAATGAAATAAAAAAAGCTAACTTTAATAGTCTACTAGAACTATTGAAGTTAGCCTTTTTTATAATAGTTTTCTATATTAAAAGTAATAAATAGAGCTTGAAACACTAGTGAATGTTTCTGTTCTACTACCCTTCGTTACCTTATGCACTCCCCTGGTGCGATAATGATAGCCCTTTGGCGCAATATATTCTACAAAGTTATATAATGTATTGGTACTATATTTAACAAATTCTTTCCCGCTACTATAATCAACCCATCTCGATCTCGAAGAATCCCAGACCTGCAAATACAGAGTTGTTGTGATTTTATCAGAACTAGTATAACTATCCGTTTGACCAGAAACTTTAAGGTAACTTCCGTTGTTATAAATAGATACTTGTGCTGATTTAATATAGTCTGTTGCTTGTATGGTTATTTCTCCTTCTTCTCCATCATTAGGTAATAATGGTTCAGTGACGGATGGTAACTTCGGTGTATGTTCAAACCCAGGAAGGTTGGTATTATCAATATCAATAACCCTTTCTTCTGCCTGTACCCTATCAAAGTTTAATAGATAGACAATAGAAAAAACAAAAATTAAAGTTAACAAATACAAAAATTTCTTCATAGTTCTATTTACTCCTTTATTTGATAATATACTTTAGGCGTATAAAAACCTAAAATCGTTCCATTAGAACTATTAATTTTTTATATAAATCATAAAAAAGACCACAAACTATTTGATGGACTGTAAACAATCTAATCCTAAGAATCTTCATAAACAGATATATTACTCAAATTTGAACTAATTTATATACCCAATGGATACTGTCTGTTTTTCCGACGGTCCTCTGAAATCCCAACGGCTCATAGAAACTCAATA
Organism: Ferdinandcohnia sp. GQ5; assembly: GCF_059759275.1. Classification (NCBI taxonomy): domain Bacteria; kingdom Bacillati; phylum Bacillota; class Bacilli; order Caryophanales; family Bacillaceae; genus Ferdinandcohnia; species Ferdinandcohnia sp. GQ5. The sequence continues at coordinate 201,070 of NZ_JCAXEW010000005.1, read as the reverse complement.
GTCTTTCAATCTCGATTTGAGTTTTAACCTCATCTAACTCTGTTTTGTACTTTTTTATTTCATCTGTTTCAGTTGGAAATGGTTTAAGAAGTAAATAATCAAAGCCAGACGACCTACAGTATTAAATTAATTGCTTAATCGCACTGATACCAATACCCTTTCTTCGATATTTCTTAAAAATTGATATATCCGATAATAGGACAAAATTTCCGTATACATTAATAGTATTTAAATCGTAAGGTTTTCCTTCATTTAAAGCTATGTCTGCTAATCCAAGCTCCCTGGCCTGTTGAAGGGTTTCATCATCAAATGAATCTTCATCATATTCTTCATGACCTTACTCAAAATCTTCAACTTCAAAATATTGTTGAAAGACCCTTACAGAACTCATTGTTTCATATAAGTGTAAGGATAAGGCATCGCATTGTTCTCTAATATCTGCTATATTTTGATTCTTTGTTGAAAAAACAACAATAGATCCATCGCCTACTTCTTCCTCATCCAAATAGATACTAAAGTTACCGGTTACATAACTAATTACATCTTCCGCGAGAGTTGTGAGAAATTCCAATCGAATATCTTTAAACATAAAGCCTCCCATTTATTTTTTGTCGTGAATTCATTTATCATTTTCTTATTGGACCATGAATATTAGACACTTACCCTTTTAAAAGGGTATATTGTTTGTTCTTGAATGTTTTTTCTTGAATATCATGAGTTATTTTAGTGCCTTTGTCAATGCTGCACTCTTAAAATTGCACCATTGACATTAATCAAATATTTACAATATGTATTCAATCATACCCTCAAAAGAGGGAGAAAAAATAGATAGTCCATACCTAGACCGAAAAAAAAGACTGCATGCACAGTCTGGGTTTTAAATAAGTTAATTCTATTATCTTTCAATACTCACAAATGCCTTACAACTAACGAAAAACATTATTACAGCATAAACTACAACTACATATTTAAAAATATCCCAATTTAATAGATTTGCAACTGAATCTCCCGCTTCATGAAACTCAAAAAATGATAAAACCATTGCAATAAATCCTCCAAATAACCATGTTCCAAAAGAAGCGAATACAAATACTACTATGAATATTACTACTAAATCAAACAAATCATTCAACATATTCAATAATGCTCCAAACTCTATATATCTATTTTTATTTTTGTATCTATATCCCTAATTATAACGAACCCCACAATTACCTCAGCACCCACATAAATTACAAATTCTATCATTGAATTTTCTATTTACTTAATCCCGTTTAATCCACTTTGCCCAAAGTTCACGAAACACCATATTATGCCTGATCATGACAACATAACTAAATGCTAAAATGCAAATGGATACCGGTTGGATTGGCAATCCTAAAACAAGATTTACAATCATGATATATGTAAGAGCAGCTGTCAAACATATTCCGAGAATATTTATGTATAAAATTAGTCTGTATAAATCCATGCTCAGTCCCTCTTTATTTGTTCAAATGACATTTCTTATAGTACTTTCCATTTCCACAAAAACAAATCTGTTTCGTCTGCTCCAACTCAATTCTTTCTACTTATACTTTATAACTTTTCATTTCTTTTTCAAACTTAATCCAAGATTTTGTAGGCTCTATCGGAAATTGCAACCCATTTTTCGTAATAGACGATATCTTTATATATCTGTCCTTAAATTCTTCATCAGTAAGGCTTAATTGTTCTTTGATATCCAATGTCCTAGCGACTAGAGCAGGAGCTAAGTCGGAGAAATCATACTCACTATTTGTTTCATCATTATGAAATTCCCCCGAATTCCCAGCTCCATTTGTATCTATATATTGGACTTCTATATATAAATCAAGTGAAGCGTGCAATTTACCTTCTAAAGCTAAAAATTCGGCCATTCTATAAGTAGCATTACGATATAGTCCCCAGGACTTAGCACTTGCCATATTTATTCGATATATATTAATTAATTGCCAAAAAACATCGCGATCCTCTGGCTCAAATCCCCACTTACTTTTTAAACCATCCTTTATTTCACGGTATTTCTTAATATAGTCATTACCGTACATTTCAAGTTCACTAACTATCAAATTATATTGGTCTACTTTATCACGTTGCTTTTCTGTCACCACTACTTTTCTTTTTATGACAGGGAGTGTTCTACCGTACATGGTTTCTTTACAATGTGGACATTTTCTTTTTCTTGTAGGCGGTTTTTCAAGTTTCTCTATGCAATAGGGACATTTTGCTTCCTCCTGAGATAAATAACTATTAAATAGATCCAACTTAAATAAACTTGAAATCGAGCTGTTGTTTGTTCTAATAGTTAATGTTTGTTTATCTTTCTCCTTATGCTCTTTCTCAACTTTATCTCTGGAATGAATTTGAGTTGAGGGCTTGGGCTTTTGAAATAATTTCTTGAAAAAACTCATAGGACTATCAACACCACCAATTGTTATTTTAATCCAATTATACCATTCTATTGGCTTCTGTTTACTAAAAAACACATATCCAACATAGATATGTGCATCAGTTATTTCATCTTAAATTCTCTATGCTAAACAATCTTTGTATAGCCACAATCCCTACAAGTAGAATAATATTTTCCATTTTTGATTTAAATTGGCTACAATCACACTTATCACATCTACCTGCATTTTTATCTGGCACTTCTTTATAAGTGTCTATTTTCTCACTATCCATTGAATTCACCTTTCCTATAAAAAAATATCCCCCCTGAGGAGGATATCTTTGTTAGTTTACTCATTTAACTGAGTCTTTCAGAGCCTTCCCACTTTTGAATGCAGGAACTTTACTTGCCGCTATTTCAATTTCTTCTCCAGTTTGTGGATTACGTCCTTTGCGAGCTGCACGCTCACGCACTTCAAACGTTCCAAAACCGAGTAATTGAACACTGTCACCGCTTGCTAATGCATCTTTAATAGTTTCAAATACTTGATCTACTGCTCTAGTTGCGTCTTTCTTTGTTAATTCACTTGCCTCAGCAACTGCATTTACTAATTCTGTTTTATTCATTATGTATTTCTCCTTTCGCGTGCTAACGCACATTCCTATATTACTTAATATTACTTAAACCAACAACATTATTTGTTGAAGTATTCGAATTAAGGGTGTTATCATTCAACACCCGCTGTTGTTCGACTGTCTGATTTTCCAAAGAATCGCTTTCCCTCATGAAGTAGGTCGTAAATTCTTGGACCGTCTAATTCTTTGGGATTTCAGTTATTTCTTTTTCCTCCAACACATTTAATGTGTTCTTACATAAAGTTACTATGTATATTGACCCTTTGTTATTAATACGTCTCAACAACATAAAGTTTGGTTTTTGAAATTTACTATTAATCACTTTTCATACCTCTTTCGGTTAGTTCACAATAAAACTACAAAGGCCATTAAAGATAACTTCATTAATTATTCTTTCGATTCTCATATAATTCTACAAGTAATTTAAAATAAGCCTCTCGTGTGGTTAATTCTTGTATCTCCGCCAAAGTTTCTTTTGGAATCTCACTAGTATCTATTTGAATGATCATCGCGTTAGTCCTTCACCCCTTTCCGTTACATCCATTCAAATTTGGTTAGCTAATATTGTGACTGCTGCACCTATGATAATTGCAAATAACGGCAAGCTGACGTATAAAATGACCTTTTGTCTTTTCCTTCTAACTTCAACTTCTTCAGGAGTTAACCAAACACTATAATAGAATTCTCACGTTCCTACTTTCGCGGAGATAAGACAAACTTTATGATTGAGCGGAATTACCCGTTGAAGGAGTAAGGTTAAATGGTTTCCTATTCGTGGCACAGAATAGTTTGAGGTATTGAAGATGTAATAGAATGGAGTACTTTAGATACTTAGGTGCTAATCCTAGAATCTAGAGTGGGAAATTTTCATTAGCTAATTCACCAAATATTAATAAGTTGCTTATTACAAAATATGAAATCGATTATTTCTTAGGTTTGGAGTTACTTCGTATTTATTTAGAACTGTTTTTCCAGTTGCTCACTTGAAGTTGAGTAATCTAGAACCAAATCTTAATGAAATACCAATAGGCAACATATCTTAAGGTTTGCAAAGTTAGAAATTAATGACGAATCTGAAACAGCCAAAGGTTTTATAATGAGTTCAATCGTGCATGAATTGATACTCATTTTTTAGATTATATAACATCGATTTCATCATGCCACGACGTATCATTTATTCTCATTATGCCATAAAGATGAAGATATGACCGCCAACCGCCATTCATCACTTTTTCACGGGGCTGTCGCCTTCACGCTCCTAGATAAGTGATTCTTTGTCGGAAAAAGATAAACCCTAATGCATCTTGTGTTATTAACATGATAACTTTTCATGTTTTTTATTTATATTCAAAAAAGAGAATAATCTGTGTTTAATAGATTCTTGGATGATAGATTTATAAGGGTTCATCTCATGGTTATGCAAATTTCTTGCAATATGTCTAAAACGAATACCATTTTCATTATTGGTATCTAGTGTTATCGGTTCCCCTTTCTTTATAGAATTAATAATTGCTAAATCATTTGAAATAGTTCCTAATAAAGGAACGTTTAATAATTGAGATATTTGTTCCACACTCATGAAATTCATATTGTTTTTTTTATTAAGATACTCCATGTTAACAATTAACTTTATATCGTTTAAAGACTGTTCCTCCAATATACCGATCACCCTGTCTGCATCTTGAGCAGAGAATGGAGATTGATTCGTTACTATTATTGCCTCATCAGCAACTTGGCTAGCATTTTTAAAACCTTCTTCTATTCCGGCAGGGGAATCAATCAAAATATAATCATAGTTCTCAGAAATACTCTCAATAATTTTATTGAAAACCTTTGGATTAAAATCTAAATGGGTAAGATCCTTACTACCTGGAATAAAGGAAAGATTTGAAAAACTTTTATGGTTGATTAAAACTTGAGCAGTTGAGCACTTGCCTTTGATTAAATCTCCCATATCATATATTACTCTATTTGTTAAACCTAATGGAATGTCCAAATTCCTTAAACCAAAGTCAGCATCAACTAAACATACTTTGTTACCTAGGATTGCTAGTGCCACACCTAAATTTGTAGTGATTGTAGTTTTTCCAACTCCTCCTTTTCCAGAGGTGATAGTAATAATTCTTGCCATACAATTTACCCCAATCTAAACTATATGTTTATTAAAATCTACTTGAAATAATGATACGTTACTATCTTGGATTATATTTAAGAGCCTCTTGAAGTCTAACAGATAATTTGTTTTTTTGTTTCTTAATTTTATAGAATCTTACTAAATTAATTATGCAAATAAAGCATAGAATCCCAATACAAAAGTACATTGTAGTATCCTCATATGAAATAATTATTCATACAACTTTTATTTTTTCACCAACAAACTAAATACCTATACAAAAATATATGCATAGTCCTTAAGACTCAATTTGATTGCAAAAAAATAAACCTAATTATCTTAAATTTTAAGTTTTCCTTTCCTTATTATTTATTTTATTAGTTTTAACCCATAATTTGGAGAAAGTTATTTATACAATATAGTACCTATATTTTATTTGAATAAGTACTACAGAAATTCATTTTTTTGGATCTCTTTATAAAACCCCAAAAATTTGTTAGTTTATTTCTACACGCTTTTGATGAAATTTCTCATACCAATCTAAGATTTTCATACTCGGCCTAATATTCAATTCTTTTATTAAGACAGCATTTAGCTTTCTTAACTGTTCATCTACTGCGCTATATCTATTTAAGGATGCATAAATTTTCATTAACTCAAAATAGCTTTCTTCAAATTCTGGGTAAAATTGTTGTATTTTTTGGTTGATATTTATTGCAGCATAAATGTTTGATTGTTCTTGATAATACGAACTTAAATTTAGACCAAGATTTAGCCAATTTCTCCGTAATCGTTCTGTTTCTGCGGTCGCCCATATATAAGTGTATTCACCAAGATAATCTCCACTATATTCATAAAATGCACTTTCATAATCTTTAAGATTGCTAGCAGTAGGTTCTGATAATTGATGTATCTTTTGTTCCCATACCTCTGAATCAATTACAGTGTCACTGGCTGATAAATAATAACCACCTCTTTCACTGCTAATTGAAATATTATTTAATCCAAGCCTCTTGAGCATTTTTCTAATTTGATAGATTGTTGAATACAGTTGCTGGAATCCAGAGGAAGTATCAAATTCCGACCATAAAAGGTCGATAATAGTTTCTTTATGGACTGTTTTACCTCTATTATGTAACAAATAAGCAAATAGTTCTTCGGACTTGGATGTTCTCCATTTAAAGGACTTCGGTTCACTATTGTTAATTTGATATTTAAGTTTGTTAAAACAAATAATTTTAATTTTATTTTCAGTTGCTTTTGTAAAAAACAACGATTCAATTAACCCCCTACTCTTATCCTTCAAATCCCTTATAATTGTAATCACGTATGTATTTTTCGATTCTACCAAGGGGATTATAACATTTTCAATACATTTTACATCTCCATTTGGCAAGGGTATTTCCTCATGAAATAATACTGTTTCTCTTAACTTTAGAGCCCTTAAAAATTCATGTTTATAAATATTAGCTCTTTTGCCTTCTACAAGGCTTTCAATTGTTTCACCCTTTAAGTCATTTTTAAATGAATTTAATAATCCTTGTCCTGATTGATTTGAAGATACGTATGTAAACTGATTATTTTTATATTCAAAGATATAAACGGGATTTTTTAATGAATTAAATGCATCTAGTATGTCCTTAATCATTTTGAACTTTCCCTTGTATAAATTTTTCTAGATGGTTTTATTTAAAATTACAAATTTGCATTATTTGACATAAATTTAACATTTATATAATTAGAATATTATCAAAGGGAAATATACAGATTCTATACAAGATATGTTGTTATTCAATTTAAGCGTAAGTTATGATGAAAAGGTTATGATAATAGTGTTAAAAATAATTACTGTATATGTTAACTCACATGAAATACAGGTGCTGATACAATTTATAAGAATACCCGTCTGTAACCGTTTACTTTATATTTTGAAGATAAAACCGAGGATAGCAACTGAACCACTACCTACTGCTGATAATCTAAATTTTAAAAGAACTAAAGATTTGAAAATAAAAAAGCATATTGTTACAACATTTTACACTAATAGCTATTACATTTCCTAGGTAGTTCTATGATATTAATCCAAAATAGCCTGTCTCAGAAGTTATACAGGTTGTATGGATTTCTTCTCATGCAGATTTGTTATTAGTAAATTTGTACTATAAAATTTGCCCAAAACTTTCTAAGTTTAATAGTAGTTCAGTACAGTCGGATAATATTGCGACTGAGAAAGATTCTACCTTTAATATAATAAAGGGTTATACCAAAGATGACTAAAATTAAAAAGATGATGTGGATGATCTCAAAGAGTGTCCTGACAATAGATATGTACCTACCACTTACCTATGATGTGAACTATGTTCTAACAAAGAGATTGTATGAGATTAGCTAGTTATTATAAGCGATCTACCTAATATCTCATAAGTTATTCTTTCATAAATTCTATCAACTCAAAGATGATGTCGGTGTTGGAATTAACTTTTTCCAATAATGCTCTCGGTAGCTTTCTTATGGCTAAGTCGAAAAGATAACAGGCAATCAAGTACCATTAGGATAAGAACTATTTCATATATCTAATTTGAAACGGTATTTTTTGGTATGTTATAGTGTTCTCGATATTTTTCAAGAAGTTTGATTAAAGATAACTCTGGGTTCTTCTCCCTAACATCTAAATTTCTTCTCGTTATTTCTGCATTTAATAAATAGATAAATTCTTTACTAAGTTTTAGTTCGATTGCCCTATAATATGTTTCAAGTAATAATTCGTCTGATATTCGTCTCAATGTTCAATCCCCTTCATGATTAAATCTTCTAGCTATAAAGAGTGAAATAATGATTCGTTATTTCATAAACTATATTAAAAAATAAATATTATAAACTAATCCACCCTTTATTAAAAGCTAATATTGCAGCTTGTGTTCAATGTTTTACATATAATTTTTTTACAAATAGAACTGATAAAGTTTTTTATTTCTTTTTCAGAAATTAATAATAAAACAAGTAATTTCACATTTTTTCAACCAATTCCTTAACTTAATGTTTCCTGAGAACAGGAAGATCCTTCTTAAACATAGAACTTCATCCTACTTGGTAAAAAACTTAATTAATATTTATTAAATCTAACAAATAATACTATACGAAATCTATACGTGTAATATATCTAGCCCACCCGTTTCTAACTTTAAAGCCAAAATCGTTCCTTAAATCTACGAATATATTTAAAGGTCCCAACTTAACACTATTGATGGTATTCTCGGATCGAAGAATAATTTGAATTTCCTATTTAGAACCAAATAAAAAACAGTAAGGATGGTTGTTTCCTTACTGTCTGCTCAATCGCTCTACCTTTGACTCTACTTTGTAGACTCTTTTATTTAATACTTCTGTTTTATCGTCAACATGACCAACAATTTTCTCGGTGTATAGTCCTAAACTATCGACGATATTTTTTTGTAATTTTTCTTGACCAACTTCTAGTCTGTTTTGTCCTTGTTTCAATTCATTTATGTCAATTCGTATTTCTTTTAGTTCATTCAAAATCTGCTTTAAGATTTCTTCCACAAATTTTCTCCCTTCGTTCATATTTTATTAACTTATTATATCATCTATTGATAAAACATAAAGTTTAATAAAATAAGAATGAATATGCATTCCCCATTGATTACAAGTGCAGAAGCTCGAAGTTGTAACGGTTTATAGGATGTCACATTAATGCATTGGTCTTTTCTAAAATCATTTTAGCATTAATTAATTTTACTATAGTCCTTTCTTTATAAAGATGATATACTTTCCTTAAGAATGGTTTTTTTTTCTATTCAAGGATTTTTGCTAACTCATTACTGCGAATATCAGGGAATGCACTTTTATCAAGCGCAGCAATACCTGTTACATCTGCATTAGCAAACGATGTTCCATTTGAGATGTGTTTTCCTCCTCTGGCCTGTCAAAAATTGCTTTACGCAAAGTCTTCTTTTGTATGATTAGTATCTTTACTAGCATAAACAAATCCTCAAAGGCATTTGAAAGTACAATTAAGTCTTATAATTGTGAGGAAATAAAATCCCTTTTTATACTTAGGATGTTATGTCCTTTTAACCATTTGATCGACACAAAAAATTCCCACACTAATACTTAATTTATGTATTACAAAACATAATGGTGTGTATACATTCCAAAGTTTCGATTAAAAAGTTTTATATCCTCTCACTTTACTAAAACTAAATCGTTCCTAATATTTATATTCATCTAACAAGAATATTTTTATTTATCATCATGCGTTTGTATTGTTTGCTAACACTTGATGCACTTCTTTTAAGAACCTTTCCAATCTTGACGAAACTATAGCCCTTTTTCTTAAGGTCTAATAAGTTTCTTTTTCTCACCTGTAGTCCATATTCGATAATTTACAACACGGTCTTTTTTTTTCAGCCTTTCTTGGTAGACCCATTTTGGCTCCGGAACCAAAACATTTTTTTCAATCTTATAAAAAAATATTCTTTCTTAGTTATATTCCGCCCACTTCCAAAATTCAATAAGATTAATAAAGTAAAATGATTTTGTTTGTATTGTAATTTGTTTTAAACAACGCAGCCCATGTCTAACAACCCAATTCTCAACAGTCTTTCTATCAACATCTAAGATTTTCGCAGGCTCACCTAACGTTATCATTCCAGTATGAGATCGTCGTGTATCCCTAATCCAAGTCTGTTTAATTTTATTGTTACAGAATGAAATGGTCTATTTAACCTTTCTATAATTGTTGTTAATTTCATATGGCCAACATGTTCTTTTGAAAATTCCACTTCCTCAGCTGATTACATTTTTGACATCCTTTTAATCCCCTTTAAGTTTTTTCACCATATTGAAACATAGACTAAATGCCAATAAATAATTCTCCCTAATATAACGTAGCAAAACAAGGCACTACAATAAATTCAACCTCTATTTTCACGATAATACCTATTACCTTTCATTATGATAACTTTTCTCTTTATTGCTACAGTCTTGTCAAACAGCCTTTCAATGTAATATGTATGGGAAAAATAATAAAAGCCCCCGAAAAATTACTTTTACACCCTACACAAGATAGGTTCTAAAAATAATAGTCGGAGGACTTCTGCTAATTTTTATTTAAATGTTTTCAATAAACAATTTAACACGTTTAAATTACATCCATAAAACTCGCATGGAAAAAACATCAAGCTCCACATCGCAAAGATTGTCATTACTATGAATCGAAAATTCGATAAACAAATAACTTACCTTTATTTTACTTCGTCCTTTTGGATTAAGCAAAAATATGAACATATTAAAGTTATTTATTATTTGTTCAATCTTCACCAATGGGGGAAGTAATATTTTATCCGGCAACTTTAAGTGAAAGTTGTATTTCCCTCCACTCAATTCTCAAATTTTCACAAAAAACTTCCTTTACCGCATTAGAGATGTATTCGTCCCTATCCTCATCTTCTAAATGATTAAATTCTTCTTCATCCAAAATAATTTTAAACTGTACATCCTTCATACCACCAAACGTCACTTTTACCTCTAGTTCCATAACTATCCCCCTAATACAACTTGTCTTTATTAATTCTTATTCTTGAAAGAAGAAAATAATTCATAAAAATAATCAAAATAAAAGCACTCTTCTAGAGTGCTCCAGACTGTACATAAACTCGAACAATTTTGAGTTTGCTATTAGGGGTACTGAGAAAATGATAGCGAGAATTAATAACTTAAATAAAAAACAATTGGATCAAGTCTTACCGCTAGATCATCTTGTGAGAAAGCTTGAAGCGGCTATAGATTTCTCCTTCATTTACCTATTGGTTGGAAACCCGTATTCACCTTTAGGACGTCCAAGTATTAAATAAGTTGTGTTGATTTGAATGACATTTATTCACGATGTATTTGTATACGTTTAATGAGGAAAATATGCCGTTGCCTCCCACGCTGAATATAAATCACCGGCAATTTGTATTTTTTTATCTCATATACACCCAAAACAAAGAAAGGATTCATGCTTAAACATGAATACGTATATGATGAGCACTTTGATTACTATATCTGTCCGAAAGGAGAGACATTAGCTTACACAACTACGACGAAGGAAGGAAACCGACAGTTTAAGCCCTAAGATTACTGGTCAATCTATTTAGAAGTCAATCGAGAAATAGGAAAATTCAAGGGAACCATGGAACTGGCAACTTGTTTTTTACCCTTTTACACCACTGTTCATCATTCCTTTAACATAATATTTCTGTAAAAAGATGAATATTAAAAACATAGGTACAGTACTTATAACGAGATTGGCCATTATAAGAGGTTGAGTTAACGTAAGGTCTAGATGAGATTTCAGTGTTGACAGGGCTGTCATTATCTGCACTTGCAATCTTTAGTTTATAGGGTCTTTGAGTGAATTCATTTAGGCAATATTAATTAATTCCGTAAAACTCGGAATCAGGAATAAAATTGTCGGAAACATCATTGTGGACAATATTAAGCGAAATTAACCACTATCTTTTACTAGATATAAATGAGGATGCACTAAAGGATATTCAAATTATTTGATTATATCGCTTTTTAGAGGAACAGAATATCCGACCTGAATCATTCCGTGATGAGTTCGCCGTAACCATTGTTCCCTCTCATGTTTGCGAAACATTAAGCCTTTAAAAAGGCGTAGCCATTCTTAAACGGATAAGACGTTCAAAGAATGAAGATGGAATGAATGTTGGATATAATGAAGGCTACAATAATACTGAAAAGCAACACATTATTGTGACCTATAACGAATCCACTTAATAAAAACAAAAAAACAAGGGGACAGTTCTCCTGTTACCCTTTATTTAAAATTAAACAAATCCGGTGAAGGTTTACTTGTAGTAAACTTCCACCGGATTTTCATCTTAGAAGCGGTTTTTGTCCCAGCCTCTTTCAACTTGCAAAGAAGGAGTAGATCTACAATCCCTGTTCTATTACATTAGTGATTTCACTTTTGCTCTACGATTTCTCATAAAGAGTAGTATGGAACCAAATAGTAATGACACAATTCCTACCATCAACAAATTATACATATAGGTTGATGTAATAGGTAGTACACTTTCCTTTTCTAGTCCATCTTGAGCTTTTGCTAATGCGTCATAAGCTGCATCTATTTCGGCCTGTGTTGCATTGTCATCAGCTAATACTGCCCTAGCATGTTCTAATGCCTTTTGGTAAGCATTCCAGCTGTCTGAGGTATAATGACTTTTGTTAATGTTATTTGCCATTGATTCTTTTTCATCAAGTGGCTTTTTATCAACAGTAAGTGCCCCACGAGCAACTGCCAGTGCTTTTTCAGCAGCATCTATTTCAGCCTGAGTTACATTTGGCTTATTTAATATAGACTGAGCTGTTTTTAATGCTGTTACATATTTATCCCAAGTAGCTTTTGAATAATCCGCTTCATTAAGTTCATTTGATAATGATTCTTCTTTTTGAAGCATTGTTTTATCAACTGTTAACGCTGCACGAGCCAGTGCTAATGCATATTCTGCTGAATCAATTTCTTCTTGGGTTGCATCTGGGTTACTTAAAATCTCTTTCGCAACTTCAAGTGCTTTTTGATATGCCTTCCAGCTGTCTGCAGAATAATGGTCAGGAACTAGAACATCTGACTTTTCTCCCTCAACTTCTAAAGCCACTTTATATACTAGTTCACCATAAGCTTTCTCAAGGTTTACGTTAGCTTGGTCAACTTCATCCTGAGATGCAATTGGATTGGAAATAACTGTTCTGGCATTGTTGTATGCCTCTACAAATTGTTTCCAGGATCCTGTTGTGTACTCTTCTTTTACCAAATTCTTGGTTGTAATCTCATCTTCTGTTTTAATAAGCAAAGATTTATCAACTACAGTGAAAAAGTGTTCTTTAGTAACATCAGTACGCCCGGTTTTAGACGTTGTTACTAACACTTTGTATTCGCCCGGTGTAAGATCTTTGTTTACGTTGTATGTCCAAGTACCGTCTGAATTAATTATTATATTATCTTGGTCTACAACGATTTCTTCTCCATTAAGACCGATAATTGTAATCTTTACACTTTCTGCTTCCACGTCAGACGTACCTTCAATTATTGGTGTTGTATCGTTTGTGATACCACCAGGTGCATCAATTTGTAATGCATGTCCAAACGGGTCACTAGCAAGGAATTCAAAATCTTCTACAGCGGTCCCATTTTCTTCATTACCAATAAGGTTAGATTTTCCATCCCTTTGGTTATAGTAGATTTTAACTACTACATCACTTGATAGTTCTGTGCCTTCAGCTACAGTTACTTTCAATTTGTTTGTTTTACTTTCTGGGTCAACATCAATTGTTTCAATAGATAGTATTTCAACTTCTACATCTTCAATTGTTACTTTGAATCCAGATGTAAAATCTAAATTGCTATTTTCAAACATAACATCTTTGTCGAATATAACTGTTATTTCTTCATGGCCATGATTGAATGAAGCGCCTGTCGCTAATGGAGCAAGCTTTTCTAGTGCTTCTCTTGCTTGGTTAAGCTCCGTTAATGCTGTATCAACTTCACTTTGTGATGCTGTTGGATTCTCTATTACATCTTTTGCATCTTTCAGTTTTTCAGAGAATTCTTCCCATCCTGCTCGATGATCTTCTTGGACAAGTTCATCTGCACTTTCTATCGCTGTTTCTAACGCTGTTTTATCTATTACTGTGAAGTTTGCTGATTTAGTTACTGTTCTTCCAGTTCCCTCATCGAATGCAGTGACTGTTACTGTATAAGCACCTGGTTGAAGTTTTTCTAAATTAGACCAACTTTCAAAAATCCAACCGTCTCCGTTAATGGTTCCAACTGCATCACTTGCATATTCATTTCCTTCTCCATCAACAATCGTCAATGTAATACTGTCTGCATCGGAATGTACTTCACCAGTAAACGGTGGTGTGCGATCATGTGTATTACCTTTTGTTCCTTCAATTTGGAGACCAACACCGAATTCATCTTTTACGACAATTTCAAAGGCCTCATCGGCAGTACCATTTTCTTCATCACCAAATAAATTTGGATGTGTAGCGTTTGGTGTGTAAGCGACCTTAACTTCTTTTGAATCACTATCTAGTGGTTTATCCACTGTTAAAGTAACTTTATCACCATATGCTACGGCATCTGTAATTGCATAAGCTTCTCCATCAACTACCACTACAAAACCTTCTGTTGGGTTTGACGATGTAAGCTTAACGTCCTTATTAAAGTCAATTACTATTTCTTGTTTTCCATGCTCGAACGTTGCTGGGTTTGTTTCTATAGGTGTTTTCTTTTCTAGCGCTTCTCTTGCTTGGTTAAGCTCCGTTAATGCTGTATCAACTTCACTTTGTGATGCTGTTGGGTTAGCTAATACATATTTTGCGTCTTCCAGTTTTTCAGCGAAGTCTTCCCAACCTGCGCGGTAATCGTCCTTTTCCAGTTCCTCTGCGTCAATAATGGCTTCATCTAACTCTAATTTATCTACTACAAAAAAATTATGAGTTTTAGTCACATCAGGTCGTCCAGATTTTGTAGTAATCACTTCAACTACATACTTACCTGGTGTCAGCTTTTCTTCTAACTGATACAACCATGTATTATTATCAGTATCAAATATTAAATCCTCTTGCGATACGATGATTCCTACACCATCTGGACCTTTTAATGTAATTGATGCACTTTCTGTTTCTGAGTGAAGTGTACCCGAAATTGCTGGAGTCGTATCATTTGTGACCCTATCTGGCTTATCTATTTGTAGCGCAGAACCAAATAGATCTCTAGCTTTAAAATCAAAATCCCCCACTGGAGCACCGTTTTCTTCATCACCTACTAAGTTGGAGTTACCTTCTGTATAGGTATAAAAGATTTCCACTTCAGAATCACTTGAAAGTTTTGTGTCATTAGACAAAATAAGTTTCAATTCACTAGTTTTTTTATTCTCGTCGTCTAATCCAATTCTTTCTACTGATTCAACTACTACTGGCTCATTATCCACTATGACTTGAAATCCTTGTGTAAGATTGTCAATGTTTTTAAAGATTATATCCTTATCAAACTCAACATAAATATTATTATGTCCATGGTGGAATGTCGCGTTTTCCGCGATAGGTTGATATTTTAAAAGTGCTTCTTTTGCAATTTGTAGATTTTCTAAAGCTTTATCTACCTCTACTTGATTGGGATTCGATTTATCATCCATATTTGCAATATCTAATAAAACATTCTTAGCATTTTGTAATGCAGTATTGAAATCCTCCCAACCCTTTTCATATTCGTCCTTTTTTAAACTGTCAACCATATTCACATATTCTTCTAATTTACTGTTATCTACAAAAATGAATGTAGATGTTACTGGAGGATACGTGCTCATTTCACCCTTTGTTGCATTAGCAGAAATAGTATATTCACCTGGTACAGTCATTTTATTTATCGCATCACTTGTCCAAATACCATCTGTAGCAAAGATAGATTTATTTTGGCTTGAGTATGAGTAACCATCTGGTCCTGTCACATTAATATCAACAGTTGAACCAACCAACACTTTACCCGTAATTGCTGGTGTAGGGTCATATACAATCGTAGCAAACACAGGAGTCTCAATTGTTAACGATCTTTCTAGTTCATTGTCCATTAATATTTGAACGGATGTTTTATTACTTAATTCACCTGTTCCATTTGTAACTGAAATGTCTACATGACGATTTCCTAACAGCTTAGTTGTTTCATAGGTAACAAGCTGACCGATTTCTTCAGCTATACTTGCTACAACCTTTCCACTAAGTATTCGGATATTATCAATACTAAGAGTAGCACCATGAGTTGTTCCGTCTGTTCGGTTATATGAACCTGCAACAAAACGGAAATAATAGCTTCCATCCTCTGGTATTACACCCGTATTTGTTGTCCAATCTTGCGCAGATCCTCTACCATATAAAATTTCTGTATGAGCTTCGGTTTCATCATTTTTTACCAAGAATCCATAAACTTCATAATCGTCGCCTCCATCGTTAGCTTTCCAATCGAACCCTAATTGATCGCCTGCATGCGCTTCAAATGGGTCACTGATAGCTTCAATACCAAAAGAAGAGGCTATCCTTCCGTCCTCCTTATTATAATCACCAGACTGAAGAAGAGTGCTTAAGAAACCAATTTCAAGAGCTTGCCCTTTTCCATCCTCACTAAAAACTTCTTTCACTAACGTACCAGTACTCTCTTGATAAATAGCTTCGAAACCTTCCACCATTTGAGAGTCTTTTGAAGATGCTGTTGCATCATAATTTACATTAGTCTGGTAGGTGTATTTTTCTTCAGGACCTGTAACAATATACCTACTCCCAATTTGTTCAATCTTGCTATATTTACGATCTTGAGTTTTAGAAGCTAACTCCCCTAGCCAAATTTGTTTAATATCTTTCCCATCTTTAGTACTTTCGGTGTTAATTTTCCAGTTCGGAAGTGGTCTCTCCTCACTTATAGAGCCTTCACTTCCTTCTTCAAAGTCTCCATTTGGAATAGGAATCGTAGAGAAATCAATTTGAAGCGAAATGCCATTTCCATTTAAGTCCTCATTAACTTTTGCGATGTCCTCACCCGGATCAAGATAATCTCCATCATTATTTGAATCCATATAAATAACTCCATCAGTTATCTGGATTTCCTGACCGCCTTCAAGGGTGTGTTCACCATCTGGAAGAGTTAATTTCTCTGATTCGTCACTTCCTTCAGAGATTTCAAACTTAATATTACCTCCTGAAAACAGTTCTCCATCATACTCCTCAATATCTAATTCAGGAGCAACCTGAACTGGAGTTGCATCATTTGAAGGAACATTCCCGTTATAGTCAATTTTTTCAGCACTTATTGGCACACTGATTTCTGCCGCAGATGCAAAATCCTGACTTAATCCGGGTAGAAAAGTCCCTACTAGCAGTAGTGCAATTAAAAATATTGAAGTAATAGTCTTATACTTTTTCATTTTCTTTTCCTTTCTTATTGTTTTAATTCTACTGATATTGAAATCCGGAAAATCTAACAATCCTTGTGTTTAGAATGCATCATAGGAATAATTGTAAGTTCTTCCAAATTACTTTTAATCTATCATAGTAATCTGTACAAAAAATATACAAAACTCGACAACCATCCAGCATTTACTGTAATACCGTTTGTTGTAGATGTACCAACAGTAAAAATACAATTAGATAATTGCAATGCAATGTTGACTTGCTCTTTTAATATTATTTTTTAATTGCTAATTAGTTTGCTAGAATAAAAAATATAAAAAGGAAACACAATAAATACACCTACACAAAAACAGTACATGCAAATTGTGAGATTTAATAAATCTATCTCTTTACACTCTTTCTAATGCAGCGCGGGAATTATTCGAATTCAAATCAGATGGTGAGGAAATATGCAATCTATTGCCTATTAACTAAGATTTCCCCAAAGGATTACATCGAGATTTGTTTATGTTCAATATGGGTAACCAAGATAATAATTAGTTCTGTTAAAGAGTATTTATCAATGGTTAAGAGTGTTATTAATATTCATTCTTAATTAATAGTAGAAAAATATATACGATTCCCAATATTACATGAACAGTATTTAATAATTAAGTGACACTTAAAGTTATCTCTACGGTGTAGGTTTCAATACTAATTCTCCTAATAATGTTTGAAATTTCACTTTATTTACTGGCCTACTAAAGAAAGTCCCTTTTCACGTGCGACTTGTTGCTCCACTTTTTCATATCCATCCAATGTGAACAAGTCGTTCCCCAATATCCGTCAATATAACACCTTGACACCAGTTGCGAATCATTAATGGTACATCCAACTCGGTTTCTAACCTGTTGACCGCGCGGCTGAATCATATGAGTTCTAGACCAGATCTCGTGAAACTTCCTAAATCGGCAATTTTAACGATAAGCTGCAGCAGCTATTTATTCATAGCAATTACGTTATCCTACCTCGAAATATATCCATTTATGTTATGCTCCATATTAGATATTTATTATTGCATTTTCAGATGCAATTTGGCCCTAATTAATTGCAAACAAAGAATCCGCGGAATCCGCGGATTTAATTTACGTTGATTTACTAACGGTATCATAGTAGCATTGAATCGACTAAAGTAAAGACTGAATGTCTACTTCATATGTTCCAGTTCATCGGTCGGTTCATATCGTTTCACAACTTGACTGTTTCTGTCGATCAGGAATTTAGTAAAATTCCATTTAATCGAATCACCAATCGGCCATTCTGAATACTTCTCGGTAATCGTCAACTTCAATAACTTGGCTTGTAGATTGTTAGTGTCGAACCCTTGAAACCGAGCTTGTTGTTTAATATACCCGAAGAGGGGCGCAGCATTATCCTCATTCACTTTGGAAAAGATTTAAAAGCTCACACCTTAATTGATTCGACAGAAAGCAGCTGCTTCTTCGCTCGTTCCCAGCTCTTGTTCTGCAATTGGTTGCAAGGAAATCCAAGTATTTAGAATCCCTCCTTTTGATATCGATCATAAATCCTCTGGAGGTCGTCAAACTGAGGGATAAACTGGCATTTGCTCGCCGTGTTTACGATAAGAGTAACCTTTCCTGCATATTGATTCAAGGACAAGGTATCCCCATTCGATTTTTCTACGTGAATTTGGTGAATCGTCATACTCCTCTCTCCTCTTCTATAACACGCAATATTACTCAATTGCGATTTGATCTCTGCGATGTTTTCGCCCAGTGAGAATCACTTTTGAGTACACGCCCCATGACTCCCTTATTATACTTTACCTCAGCCCGCAAGACTGACGAACCAATGGGCAAATCCCCTTGAGGCAGGGTAGTTATAACACACCGGATGCAGGGCTGATTAACTTGAAGCACCACTTCATCGCCGATTCGTAGTTATTTGCCCCCTAATGGTTCTCGACAAATCCTTCTACAGGCTGCACTTCATGACAATATTGTTCCGGAAGCGAATATTATTAATACAATCAAAGCTACTCCTTATAGAGATTATGAGACATATATAAGTTTTAACAGGATTAGAAATAAACACAAAATTTATTTAGCCAGCCATATAACATTGGTAAAAAAATGCAGTAAAGTGAATATGTTAAGTTCATATTATTAAAGAACCATTTCGCTAACACTACAAAAATTATGTCCCCAAGTGCAAATTTATCCACAAATTAATTATTTTATAATTTCGCAAAAAATAAAACAACCTATCAGGTATAAGATTCTGTATACGGAATTACCGTAAAAATCTATACCTAACAGATTTTTTAAACATTAGTAAATACAACCCTTGCCAAACAGTAAAAATTAAAAAGAAAAAGAAAATAACTATAAATCTATTATACCTTTTTCCCTTTATATAGGGAAATACAGTAAAATCACTCATGGAAGTACGTTTCAAAATTATTCAAAGAGAAGAAAACCGAATCAGCGTTCTTACTGATATATTCGTTATCTACCCTTTTAATAGCTTCTGCAAACATATTAGCAATCTCCTGATAAGATCCAAACGTTTTAGTTTTCAGTTCGGAATTAATAAAATTCGTTGTTTCATCAACTAATCGTTGTTCTTCTTCTTTATTTTTTGCATATACTTTTATAGAAGAAGGAACCTCTTTCCCTGCAAAATCATCACCTGAAGAAAAACCATATAATCTGGTCGAATTACCTTCTCTAAATCCTAAATAAATGACTGAATGAGCTTCAATTCCATACTTAGTTTCAAAGTGATGATTCCCATATTGAAATGCATCCCTAAAAATAGTAACCACATCATTAGGATTAAGTTTGGTTAATACTTCTTCTCTTTCCTGAATAAAATTTAACGCTTCTTCAAAAACAAAAACGTTACCGGCGAATGTTAATACATACTTGTCTTGTATTACCTTAACTTTTCTATAATCATCATATCTTTCAATTCTACCATCTGGATACTCCACTGTTCTTCTTTTATCTGCCACCATTAAAATACTATCCCCATTATTCTTAACGATAACCATCGTCATAAACTAACACCCCTTTTTACTAGAATAATACAATTAAAACAAATGATGATTGAATATTTTATGCAATTATTAATTCAAAACGTTCCTTACAGGCCATACCCTGAGTTCTTTAGTTCCGATTCAAAAATAGATGGTCGTTTTGAAAGCTATTTAGATTATGGAAAATACAAAAAAAAGAAATAGATACCGATAAAGTAGCTAAAATTATTTACTACTATTCTATTCATCACCAACTTCCTCAAAATCTAAATTTTAAGTTTGTAGACAAAAAAAAGCCTATGAAGAAAGAATATCCTAATCTATAGGCTTAAATTATGCAATATTTAACCAATTATATAGACTTTCTTTCTTCTTATCCTCCACATGTAACCATAAAATTCCGTAGAATCAAAACGCCAAAGCTCATCTATAATTTTCACTAAAATATTACTAAAATAGACTTGAACTTGCTGCTCCTCTATTTTTTTATGTATCAATTAAATTCTTTGGGTAGTTGAGACAAGTTTTGATAGAGGTTATCAACCGATTTTATACTTTCTGCAAAAACGGTATAATGTCCTTATCACCGACTTCAATACAGCCTGGTAGCCCATCTAATTTATCGCCCCCTATAGCCAATTTTTTACCTTAAAAAATTATAATCCTTTAATATGTAGGATATATTAAAAAAGACATTCATTCTAATGAAAAGCACCTCGTTTCTTGAAGATCATTTCCTCGATCTTTTTTAGAAATAAACCACAGTTAGCTAGTTTTTATGAAAATATTAGTGCTTAGACTGTTTACTAGAAAAAAACAAACTCAATTACAAAATAAGTTAGTAAATCTACTACATAATAATTGCAATACTTTGATCAGTTTGCAAACCCATGATAAAAATCATATTACAAACTCAAACAATCATTTTTATTTTTTCACTATTCATTCAAGGAATATATAGTGAAAATAGTCGTTTTATTTTTACTCTCTCATATATAAGGAGAAAAAAATGTATAAAATCTCATCATATCAATTGTTTGTAATCACATATATATACCAATTAGGAACTACCGTTATATTTGGTTTTGGAGGTCAAGCCGGTAAGGATGCATGGATTGCTCAAATCATATCATTGTGCTTAGGGATTCTAATTATTCTGTTATATATCACTTTAATGCGTATGAACCCCGGGTTAACATTGGTTCAGTGGTTTCCAGCACAATTTGGGCGATGGATAGGAACACCCATTGCATTTTTGTATCCTCTTTTGTACCTATATCATGTAGGTAGAGGTCTTGCAGATATTAGAGATATGGTTTCAACAACAATTTTATACAATACACCATTTTTAATTATAGAAGGATTATTTATCATCTTTATTGCTTATTGCGTATATGGTGGTATTGAGGTTATTGGTCGACTGGGTGAAATAATCTTTCCCTTAGTTTTAGTATTGTTTTTTATCCAGGTGACTTTTCTTTTTAGTTCCGGTGTTATGGATATTAATAATCTACGTCCCATTTTAGAAAACGGGTGGGACCCGATTTGGAAGGTAGTATATCCTGGGGGTATTACCATGCCTTTTGGAGAAACACTCATATTGGCTATGTTCTGGACTGATACAAAACATCCTGAAAACGTTAAGAAGGTTACGATTTTCTCCACTATTCTTTCTGGCATCATGATAACATGTTGGAGTATGCTTGCTATTTTAGTTTTCGGAAGTTTATTTTCGCGTTTTTTATATCCACTGTACACATTATTGGGTATGATCAGCATTGCAAATTTCATTGAAAATTTGCAAATTTTCGGAATTCTATACTTTTTTTCAACCGCTTTAATAAAATTGGTAGTTAATATGCTCGGAGCGTTAAAAGGATTGGAACAATTGTTACGAATGAAAGATTATCGTGTACTTATTATCCCCGCAAGCATTGTTGCACTTATTATAGGAATGACAATATCAAAAAATATCTCTGAACATGTTTATTATCACCACACGGAGATATTAGTTCCTTATATATGGGTACCTATGTTTTTAATATTACCAGCTCTATTACTACTCGTTACATGGTTCCGGCAAAAGGTGTTCAAAATAAAAAAATAATTGAGACAATTATAAGGCATTAGTATAAAAAATCCAATACTCATGGAAACCTTGGCCAATTAGCCCCCATTCAATAGTATTTTTAATCCTGCGTGGAAAGTGTGGATAGGTGAGACCCCGCAAAAGTGGATCGATTAGGAAACTCACTCGGCTCAAGTAAGTATCAGCCTGGAGTAGAAATCAACATGTTCTAAGCTAGCAATACAGAAATATGGCCCTAATAGCTAGACTTTTCGGATACCACTAATCAATTAACGACGGACCTGTTACTCCAATTTTTCGAACGACCAAATTCACTTTTACATCAATGTCAGCTTCTGAAAACTCCTTTTCCCAATTCTTCTTTATGGACCTCCATTTACGTAGATCTTTTCGTTTAATCGCATCACTAAACCCAAAGATATCCATACCATACTCTTTTTGTACTTTTGTAATGGTTTCTAGAACGTCTTTTTCAGTTTGTTTATCCAATACATCCTGAATTAGCGCTATATTTTTAACCTCAGTGAGGTCTAAACCGGTGTTGTTTTCACGAATCACTCCTTGACCCTTTAAGGTGACAAAAATTTTAATCTTGTTTTTTTGTATGATAGGTTGAATCTCGCTTTTTATTTTGTTTAAATACAAACTGATGTTTCCTTTTTCTTTGGGTACATTTGATGATACAGTTGTAAAATCTAGGTTCCCGGTTACCCAACGTAATACTCTTGCTTCCTCCCCATTTAAAAAACCAATCAATTTTAGGTCTTTGTTAAAAATTCCAGTTCCGTTGATTTGGAACCCACTTGCATTGGATTGTTCCTGATTTAAAACAATGGCAGGAATAGTTGGGCTGGTCCCTTCACTGGTTGCAGAAAGTAAAAATTTCAAAAGACCAAGTTTATCTAGCGTCCCCATTTGGTTATATTCTTTTAAAGCCCCTTGAGCAGGAATTTTTTCTAGCGGATACGACGTTTTTAGAAAATTCTCAGCTGTATCTCCTTTGATAACAAAAAAATCGGTTAATAGATTGTTGCTCGAATCTCGGGTATAGTTATCCATTATATCTTTTATTCCTTTTCTCGCTAGTTCTTCCCCGATGACGATTACCCGCCGCTGCCCACTAAATATTTTTCGAGAAAGCTTGCTCTGCATTTTCTGGACAGCTTCGAGTGTATCCTCCCCAATACCTGTTTCGACATAAAAGGACTTTCCTTGGCTTCCCCCACCACCTCCCTGTCCACTGACCATATTCGACGAGATAATAACCTGTGAACTGATTTTAATCTTGTCACCCTTAGCTTGATCGATTCCCCAACCGAGATCAATCGCACGATCGTTTAACTCCTCACTATCCCAGAAACCGGATAGGAAGAACATGAATGGAGTAAAAATAAAAAAAACGATTAGTTTCCTATTCATTTGTCTTCTCCCCCTTTTTTGGACTTGGTTGTTGACCTTCCAATGCACGTTTTTTATCTGCTCCGGAGATCAATGAAGGTCGGTATGTCATGCTCCATCTTGGTACACGGATAAAAACATCTTTCACATCTTTTAAAATAAGAGGTGCTATCGGGCTAAAATAGGGAACTCCGAACGATCGAAGTTTAATAAGATGTGTCAAAATGAAAAAAACTCCAATTAGTATCCCGTATAACCCTAGCATCCCGGCTAATATCAACAATGGGAAGCGAAGCATTCGGTAGGCATTCCCAAGGTTATATCGTGGTACTGCAAACGATGCAATACCGGTCGTGGCTACTACAATTACTACGGGGGCTGATACGATTCCTGCCTGCACAGCGGCTTGCCCTATGACGAGCGCTCCAACAATACTAACAGCTGAGCCAATAGGTCTTGGTAACCGGATTCCGGCTTCACGAAGACCCTCAAACATAAATTCCATTAACATTGTCTCGACGACAGTAGGAAATGGGACTCCTTCCCTAGCTGCAGCTATACTAATTAACAAATTGGTAGGGATTAGCTGTGGTTGAAATGTTACGATGGCTACATACAAAGACGGTAAAAGAAGTGCAATATTAAATAAGCTGAATCGAATAAATCGAATAAAAGTGGTATAGATAGACCGCTCATAATAATCATCTGCAGCCTGTAAACCGCTCCAAAATGTCATTGGAACAACTAGTACAAATGGAGTGTTATCGACAAAAATTGCAACTTTTCCTTCTAACAAACTGGAACATACAATATCAGGACGTTCGGTATTTTGAACCTGTGGGAATGGTGACCATGTTTTATCCTCTATAAATTCTTCGATGTAGCTTGAATCCAGTACACCGTCGATTTGGATTCTCTTGATTCTTTTCCGAACTTCCTCTATAACGCTATTCTGGGCAATTCCATCCATATAGGCAATAACAATATCAGTCTGGGTAATTTCACCAATCGTGATTAATTCCATTTTGAGGTTTATACTTCGGATTCTTCTACGAATAAGGCTTGTATTGGTACGTAATGTTTCTGTAAAGCCATCCCTCGGACCACGAATAGATGCTTCTGAAGAGGGTTCTTCCACACTTCGTTTTTCGTATCCTTTAAGGTCAGCAACTAAAGATTCTTTTACTCCATTTATTAAAATTACCATATTCCCCTTTAAAATCTCATTTACCATATTTATGATTTCCGATTCCTTTTGAACTTGTGCGATAGCAATAAGCTGCTGTTCAATGATTTGTTCAATTTTGGGATACTTCCCAAATTTGTCAAAAATCCCATCATACATCAAGGGCTTTAATACAACTTGATCAAGAGTCTTTGAATCAACTAAACCATCTATATAAATTAAAAGAAGTTTAGTTGCACCCTGGACTCCAATTGGACGAAATACGATATCTGAAAAATTTTCAAAAATCTCTTGAAATATCCTCTCGTTAACTGCAAGATTAATGTTTAAATCTATATTTTGAGTGCTAGGTAACATAAAATTTGGTGATTCAATATCATTTGAAATCTTGTTATTCTCCAAACGTTTCAGATATTTTTTCCAAAACATATAAACTGTCTCCCTTTATCCTACTTGTCATTAAAAAAATCATCAAATTTAGTTATAACATCCCCTTTAGCTACGTCAATCATTCATCAGTTAGTTGCAAATGAAAACACTCCCGAAAAGAATCTCTCGGGAGTATATTTTTATATGCAGTCCTGCTATATTGGTGTAATTCAATCTTAAACTAACCTGCTCAATACTAAAGTAAGTAATGTTCAACCACTATATATAAAATTAAGTATCTATACTAATCTGAGATTAGTAATGAGTAACCGTCAAGTAAAAATTAGCAGTTTTTTACTTGTTTGAAATGAACACTTTTGCTTAAAATACATGCTGTCTATTTTTCATTCGATAGCTATCACCATTCATTTGGACAATTTCTACCAGATATAATAGCCATTCTAAAATAGTTGTTGTAATACCTGCATCACCCATCAATTCATTCCATTGTTCAGGGCTTATGTTCGAGGTTAATCCTCCTAATGATAAATGATAATAAAGTTGTTCACTACTTGAGTTCAAAACACGAATAACA
This sequence comes from Ferdinandcohnia sp. GQ5, assembly GCF_059759275.1. NCBI lineage: Bacteria > Bacillati > Bacillota > Bacilli > Caryophanales > Bacillaceae > Ferdinandcohnia > Ferdinandcohnia sp. GQ5. Next base: position 175,244 of record NZ_JCAXEW010000005.1, on the reverse strand, counting down.
CCGTTCAAACATTTGAACAGTTATAAATTGTTGTTTACTATTTGTATGATAGAGCCTAAAATAGCATGAAAAAGTAATAATGAAGTTTTTTTACTGAACTTCCAGGTATTAGGATATGAAAAAAGGGTTCCTAATCCTCAATACGTCAGTGATTTAAAGTATTAGGATCTATGTGCTAAGTGCCCGATTTAATTTACAGAATCTGATTCAATCCATACTTTTTTCTTCAAAAGGAGTTCTATGACATTTACCTATAGAGTGATCTGCATAGCCCAAATAGATAAAGCCTAAAACTACATCCTTATCTGCAAGGCTTAAATCTTCAAAATAGCACCCAGATTCATAATAAAAATTGCCCTTAAGAGTAAAAAATCAGATTAGCCTAACTGTTTCTATATTGAAATGTTGAATGATATATAAAATATCAAGTGAATTAAAACCAAATGCCCCCTCTTTCTATACACCTTAATAGAATTTGTATCTTTTCTTCCGATGTAATTTTGCCATAAAAAACACCCCTTAAATATAAGTTTGGAGTCCAACATTTAAGGAGCAGTTTATAACAGCGCCGCTTTTCACTTTTTTCTATTAATCTAAACCACACATCTCCTCTGACTTCACTTTCGAAATCTCCCTCGTATCTCGGTTAACAGACCAAAGGGAATCGTAGACTGAATCCGGAAACTCTTACATCAGTCCTTCTAGTGAACCACACCCCTTTGAAAGGCCATTTTGCCTAACAGCTAAGGTTGATTCAACCAGTGATTCCTTTTCCATATGCATCCGCTGCCACTTCTCAAAGACTGGTTTCCACCTCTGTAGGTAATAACTTTTGATGACGTTGGTCCGCTTCGTAAAATGAATGTAGGGGCTCTACAGAAGTATAGCTGTCCCCCTGGATATGCTGAATCTCTTCTAATTTTTGTAGCATTACATTCTTCTGCTCCTTTTTATCATACAACAATAAAGATCGATACTTTATGGATCGAGGTGCTCTCGTTGTATTATGTTGCTTAAAAAATTGATTTACGATTTATTCTAAGCTTAAAAGCTCTGCGTTAAACTGAACTTGTAAAACCTCCGTAAAATGTTACGATATCCAAATCAAATCACCTCTAAAAACACAAGCATATAAAGCCCGGTTTGTATCATACTTAATTTATATATTCTAGCTTCATATACGCCGTATAAATTTGGCTGTTGCTTTTTAGAATAAACGTGGATGTATTTGGATTATAGTCCACTTTTAAATCTTCACCGAATAAATGATCTGACTTATGTCCCAGTAGGACTGGTTTAAAGTTGGTTGAAAAGGATTGTTCGTTTATTTCTGAACTCAGTTCTTTCACCCCAACAAACGTTACTCGATCGGCTCCAATGGAGCATCCTCCTAGGCTAGGATTTATCTGATACGCCTTCGCAGGCTCTTGACTTAGTCTTTCTATTGCCCTTTCTGTAAATAGAACATTCATGCTGTTGTCCTCCTATCTTCTAGACTTTGCATTATCTAAGTCACAGCCTCTCATATTGTAATCTTTTGGGGAGAATTATCTCGTGCGCACTCTATTAATCTAAATATCGTTCCGTATTCTTCTGTAAAGCCCTGATCAGCCCAAACTTACCCTGTTCCTCTGGAGTAATAGAGCTTAACAATCAGTTCACCTATAATTCTTCTTTCCATGTTTTAAAACGTTTAATTTGCTACAAAATGTTAATCTAGTTTTATTCTACTTATTACTTATACAGTAAGCGTGTGGAAAGTGACCTTTAGAAATGGTTTCCTTCTCAATGTTTATTAGGCTTATACAGACGATACCCAATATTAAGCCTCGCGCATTCAGACTTGTTCTTACTATAGTTGATAATTCTGCTCCCAGACGAATGTTGTAAAAATCGTTACAGATTCCTTAGCTCCCACAAAATTTCCTCCGGGCTTTGGCGCTGCATAAAATTTGGATTGATGTAGGAGGAGCGAATAATGGCGTTCTCATCAATCATGAAAGTAGCCGGGACTGGCAAAACCCATTTCGTGGTATTGTTGTACTCCGCAAGATCGAGCCCGATACCTTCCATTACTTCCCTTACTCCCTGCGGAACGTCGAAGAGCAGGTTGTACTTTGCCGTTACCAAGCCGTTCGGATCACTAAGGACTTGAAAATCCAATCCTTCTTTTTCCTTAAGAGATAACGAATTATCCGGCTTTTGTGGGCTAATCGCTATAAGCTGCGCTCCTATCGCCTGGATTTCAGGTAATATCTGCTGGTACGCCTTTAATTGCATATTGCAAAAAGGACACCATCCGCCGCGATAGAAAACTAGCACAACCGGCCCTTTCGCGATCTCATCAAATAAAATAACATCCCGGCCTAGTGCGTTTGTTAATTTAAAGTCTACAGCCTTTTCACCTGGTTGCTTCCCGGAAGCAATCCCCGATTTCTGAAGTTCTTCAATCATTTGTCCAATCTTGACCTGCGCTTCAATTGGTGAATTGGCCTTAAATTGTTGTGTGGCCGCTTTCAGCTGTTCGGTTAAATTTGGGTTGAGCATTTTTCTAAAACCTCCAATATCGAATGATAGCTTGATTATAAGTCTAAAAAACTCGAACTTCTGTAATGTAGCTTACAGTTCTCCATTTTTGGTTTTGGAATTGTGTAATACGGTAAGTGAGAGTCTTTATGACCACCCGGATAGCCCGAAACAACATCTATGATGCCTAAAAACTCTTAAAAGGTAAAAATCCATGCACCAAAAGCATTCACCAACACATGTAGCCTCTTCAGTGTTATTCATTATAAATCCCCCCTACAAAGGATTCATTTGTATCCTATTCTATATATTGGATTATGCAACGAAATGTAACTTAACGTCACCTTTATTCTCATTAGGGTCGAATTATCGCGCTTTATTAAATGCGTTACTTTATGGACTAAAATTCTATACTGCTACAATTTGTTTTCTGTCAGTTTATCATTTCAATAGAATCTAACATAGAAGCCAATCAGCCTTTCGTCAGATTTATCCGTACTCACCTAAATTTACATAGGGATTCAAAATTACTAATCACGAATAATTTTCATTTCATAAGAAACCCACACGGCTTCTCTCCAAATCGGCCACTACCTATCATAAAAAAAATTGAGCTCTAATAAGAAGGTTTATTCTTAATTATTGATGGCAATACAGTTAATAAAAAATACGAACAGTTCAGAAATACGAAGATCGTAAACTTATGTTATTTTACTAATCCTCTTAACTTGTTATTTGGTGTAAATGACATATGTGATGATTATTTAGGTATCTATCGCTCTTTTGGAGAGAAATAAGCATTATTAAGAGAATAAAAATACCCAGTATAATACTGAAAAACTCAGAGTAAATATAACCATGAAACTTAAGGTGGTAAGAATGGCTTCCTTTTTTAAGAAACGTAGTCTAAAGAAATTAACAAACAAACCTAAGTCAATTAAAGTAGTTTTTGAGCAAGCAAATAAATCCAGTGATTTTCACCAATACTCTCCTTTTGAGGGTTCGGATCGTCTATTAATTAGCTATTACAAATCTATGATAGACATTGAAAAGGTAAATCGACTTCTTCTGCCGTCAATTCAAAAAAACATAGAGAAGATTACCAAAGTTGATGATATAAAAAATTATATTCCTTTTGATAAAGTACAAATTGTAAGTGATGGCCAGGATGTTCAGAACAAACTTATTCAGGGCTATGCAATGATCCAAATAAACGAATCAGATACACAATTTCTCGCAGTAAACATTGATAACGCTAGTCTTGGAATCCGAAAAAACAATGACACGGAAAATGAATTTAGTGTTATTGGGCCAAAGTTTGGTTTTATTGAAAACATTGATGTCAACATTCATTTATTGAGAACCAAAATTTCTATTTCTGAATTAATTTTTGAAGAGGTTAATCTTGGGTCAATGTCAAAAACAAAGGTGACCATTGCGTATTTGGACGGAATAACTAACCCTCAGAATATTCAAACCGTTCGACAAAGACTAAAGGATATAGATATGGATGTTTTGTATGATAACTCGCACCTAAGCCAAATCCTTTCCGATAATTCAAATACACTTTTTCCGACAATGGTAACGACTGAACGAATCGATAGGGTAACATTTTCTCTAACGCAAGGGCAGATTGCCATCTTATCAAATGGATCACCGTACGTAATTATTGGACCTTCAATATTGATGGATTTTTTTATTTCACCTGAGGATTATTATTTTCCTTGGTTGATAGGGTCCTTCTTTCGGATTATTCGTTTATGGAGTGTTATTTTTTCGATTTTCGCCAGTCCATTGTATGTGGCCGTGCTAACGTTTCATTATGAGGTCATACCACAAGTTTTACTAGGGCCATTTATTAACTCCCGAGCCAATGTCCCATTGCCACCAGTTTTGGAAGTTATTTTTATGGAACTAACGATTGAATTATTACGCGAAGCCGGTGCACGTTTACCAACAAAAGTTGGACAAACTTTAGGTATTGTAGGTGGGATAGTTATCGGACAGGCAACCGTAGAGGCTGCTCTTACAAGTAATGTTTTGCTTATCATTGTTTCTTTGTCTGCGTTGGCATCCTTTACAACGCCGATCTATACAATGTCCAGTGCCATTCGTCTCCTACGTTTTCCCTTTATATTAGTTGCAGCACTTTGGGGAGGATTAGGGCTTGCGTTAGGTGCGGTTATTCTTTTTGGACATCTGTCAAGGTTACAGTCTTTCGGTACGCCATATTTAGCACCGCTATATCCATTTAGAATTAAAAATCTTCGGGACAGTTTTATCCGGTCATCATTCAAGTATACAACAAAACGAAGTCAAATTTTGAGACCTCTCAAGATGAAAAAGTATACACCAGGGAAAGACGAGGATGATAATAATAATGAATAGTCTACGAAATATTATCAAAATTGGCTTTATGTTTATTATTACATTTCCTATATTGATCGGTTGTAATCGTATAAATATCCTCGATCAATTACAAATTGTGACGATTCTGGGGTTTAGTAAAGAGGATAACAAGTATATTGGAACAGCTTTATATGCTGACTATACGGAACAAAAGCAAGGGAAAGTTCACACATTGCAGGGAGAGGCCTCAACCGTTGAGTTGGTTCTCGACGATTTAAACAGCCAATCGGAAAAACCTATAAAAATTGGGAAGTTAAGGCTACTCATCGTCAGTGAAGATATAGCCAAAGAGGATATTTCCGAGATTGTCAGAACAATATGTACAGACCCTTTGGTTGGAACCAATCTAATCGTAGCTGTTTCAGAAATTCCACCAAAAGAATTACTTAACAAAATAAAAGATGAAAGAAGTGACTATCTTCCAGGACTAATCGAACAAAACTTTAAATTGAGAAATTTACCAATTTCGAACCTTCATATTTTCTTATTTGATTTTTATGGAGAAGGAAGAGACATCGCGGTTCCTTATCTGAGGCTAAATCAAAAAGGGAAAGTTATGATAAAGGAATATGCAGTTTTTAAAAAAGAAAAGATGAATCTCATTTTAAATGAAAAAGAGATGGTTCTTTATAAAGTTTTACGAGATGAATCCATAGGTGGTCAAGTTGCAGTTAAAGTAAGGAAAGATCAGTTCGAAGATTTAGCTGTACTTACTATTCTTTCTGGTACAAATATTGAATCCGTATCAAATCCTAATACGTTACCGAGGATATCGTACAACATAACCTTAAATGGAATGGTTAGAGATTATCCAAAATGGTTGGATTTGAGGAAGAAGGAAAGCACTTTATTACTAGAAAGACAGTTAGAAAAAAGTTTAAAGGACGATCTAAGACTCCTATTGTTAAAATTCCAGGAACACAATGTTGATCCTTTAGGTGTTGGAGATTTCATAAGAGCTCATAGTGAAGAATGGAATGAAGAACAATTTTACAAAACAATCTACCCAAATATTACATTCAATGTCGATATTAATGTCGTATTGACTGAATCAGGAATAAAAAAGTAGAAATATAGGAGATTAACAATGAATAAACAGGTAAAAGAAAGCTTAACAGTATCCCCATTTTTTATTTTTTTTCTGATCCATGGAACCCAAACCGGTGTGGGGATGTTGAGCTTTCAACATGAAATAATAAAAGATGTAGAACAGGATGCATGGGTCTCCGTTTTGTTGGTTGGATTCAGTTTTCACTTAATTATATGGATGATTTACTTTATATTACAACGTTCAAGTAAAGGAGATGTTTTATCCTTACATCAACAATTATTTGGGAATTGGTTCGGAAAAATCTTAAATATCATTCTTTTTGTTTATATTATTGTAATTACTTCATCTGTTATTCGTTCTTACGTAAAAGCTTTACACATTTGGGCTTTCCCTTATATTGAGATTTGGGAGTTATCATTAATTGTTTTAATAGCAACGACATATATAGCCTCCGGGGGATTCCGTGTTGTAACAGGGATTTGCTTTTGGGGTGTAATTATACCGAGTATTTTATTATTAGCCGTTTATTACCCGTTAAAGTATGCTCATTGGGACAATTTAAAACCTTTTTTGAACCACGATTGGAGCGACTACTTCAATTCAGGTAAAAATCTCATCTATATGTATCTGGGCGTAGAATTATTATTAATTTATTTTCCATTTATTAAAGATAACGTAAAGTCAAAAAAATGGGCACATATTTCCCTGTTCTATACAAACCTTCTATATTCTTCAATTACTATAATTTCACTTGTTTTTTTTAGTACTGGGCAGTTAGAACATATCACATGGCCCACTCTTAATTTATCAAAAATTATTCATCTTCCGTTTATTGAGAGATTTGAATACATTTTTGTTTTCACATGGCTATTAGTAATTTTACCCTCCTGCTGCGTCTCCATGTGGAGCGGAATACGGGTTTTAAGTAAAACAATAAATCTTAAAGAAAAATATTCGTTATGGATTTCCAGTAGTATTATTTATTTACTAGTCATTAGTTTTAAAAGTGACCTAGAAGCTGATACGTTAGCTAGGGTTGCATCTATAGCCGGTTCCATATTTATATTTTGTTATATACCATTCTTATTTATATGGTTTAACATTAATAATCTGTTATTTAAAAGAAAAAAATACAAAAATTAAAATTTATTTAATAACTTGAAAAAGTATCCTTTAAATTTGTGTAATATAGGAATATTTAATTTACCTTTCATCTAATAGGTGTTTAAAACAGATAAGCGTATACTATAATAAGTATCGGTCATTCCAAATACAAATGACGATAATAGGAAATAATCTTAGATATTATGTTGTGTGGCTTTCGTTACTTAGACTATCTAAAAACAAGAACCCACGCTAGGTAGTTGTCAAGATACTTTGTAGCACACCTTTAAATCGGTCCATCTATTGTTTCATACGAAAGTGGAGACCATTTTCATTTTGGATATGATACAAGTCTTTACCTGAATTATCCATGATATTGTAGGATATTCGTTTAGACTATTATTAATTCATCCTTTCTATTGAAGAAAGTATGAAAATTCCATGAGTCAAAACTCATGGAATTTTTGAACTAGACATTTTGAATTATTAACATCTAAGTGTCACTTAATTTCGTTATTCATTATCAGCTTGTATAGTTCCAGGAATTACACAACCTTCAGCTTCACAATCTACACCATCTTTCAACTTACCCTCTTCTGACTTTTCCTTTTGCAGTTGCTTTTGTTGCCATTCAATATCGATTGTAGGAGAAAATTTTTCTGGGTAGCGAATATACCATCTTTGTTTTCTAATTAGAAAGTTATCTGTATCGAGAAGTAAAGCATCATCCAGCTCTTTTAACGCTTCTTCCTTTCTACCATTTTTAGCATATTCCATCCCAAGCTTAAATTTTGTTACCGAAAGTTGCTTTTCGATTTCAAGTGGTTTGTTTAATGGATTATAGTACTCATCATCTAATACAACTTGATCAACGGTTCCGTGAATTAGTTTTTCAACCGCTTCAACATGCCCTTTCTTACTCACATTAAATCCTTGTTTAATAAGACGAATGAACCCCTTTTTATCAATAAATATTCCATTTGGAACAACCTTAAAACCGAAATAATTGGCTAAAACATTTTCAGAATCTACCACTGTGGTAAACGACTTATCAGCAGCATATGGTTTTGCTACCTCTGCTCCTTGAATATCTACTGACACTGATAAGATTTCAAAATCTTGGCCCTTAAATTTTTCATAAAATACCTGCCAACCTGGCAGTTGTTCACGACATCGTCACCAGGATGCCCACATGAAGATTAGGGTATTCTTACCTTTAAAGTCACTAATTGATACGGATTTTCCATTTAAATCTGAAAGCGAAACATCTTTCATTTTAGTTAGTAACATTAAATCGTCTCCTTTTTTTAAGTTTACTAAGAAAAGGTCACATTCAATTATTCGGCTAATCTATTCCTCGTTGCTTACTTAACACTGTAGCCGCACACTTGTAATTTAAGATTAATCAATGTTCTTTAAAAAGTGACTTGCAATTTTATAAGTAAAGAAAATTATTTAATTAATTGTTTTTCATAAGCCCGTAAGTTTAAATAAATAATTTTCAATAAAGGCGTTTCAATTTGATATCTATTTGCGAGACTTAATAAGTATCCATGAATATGTTCTCCTTCAATCTGAGTTCCTCTTTCCATATCTCTAAGCATTGAGGACTTCATTGTCTCTGGAATTTCCATTATCTTCATTAACTGTATTTCCTCTATATTATTAGGTAGAGGTACTTCGTGAGCTTTCATTATGAGTCCAATCTCTAAAATAAGTTTATTGATTAACTCCCAACCGACTTTATCTTCTCTAATGAGCCCAATACTAGAACGAAATAGAGTAGTTATTCCTGAAAAGCATGCTATAAAGAAATATTTAACCCACATATCACTTATAATAGATTCACTAGTACGAATGGATGCTTTTGTATTTGAAAATACCTTCTCTATATATTTAACCCTATCTGAAGTTTGACCTGATAATTCTCCAAATACTAATTCATGAGAAGGGCTAGTTTGAACAATTACATTTTCCTTGTTGGTCGTAGATTCAATAAAGCATAAGCCACCCATCACATTATTGTTTGGGAAGGCATTTAATAGTATATCGAGATGTCTAATACCGTTTAATAAAGGAATTATTACCGTGTTTTTACCCACGAATCGTGTAATATCCTCGACAGCACTATCAAAATGATATGATTTAGTACTTACTAGAATTACATCAAATTCTTCAGGAAGAGCACTAGTAGTTATTGTTTTTGGAAAGATGTTTACGTTTCCATGGATACTTTGTATATTTACTCCATTTTCGTTAATTAACAATTGCTTGTTTTTTCTTACCAAAAATGTAACATCCACTCCGCTTTCAAATAATCTTGTTCCAAAGTAACCCCCTACTGCTCCAGCACCCACAACTAATACTTTCATTAGATACACGCCTCCATTCATCAAATTAGTTTAATATTGACTCAAATCTTAGTCCAAATGAAAGGGTTTTCAGAAATTTAAGTAAATCAAAAATTTAGGTTAACGCCCTGAACTCTTCCCTTCCATCCTTTTTTATATTCCAAAATTAGATCCAGCACCTCTATGGTTCCCTGGAGGTAGAATTAGTTGATTTGATTTAAATACTTCATTTCTTACAATCTATAAATATAAAAATACATTTTTATAAACAAAAGAATTTTTACTCTGAATAAACATCAATTTTTTTGGAATGAACAATCCAAAATTAAACGTAATAAAAGTATATAATATTTTTTAGATGGTATCAATTGATTTATGTTTAATAATAGGTGTCTTTCATCTTCAAAGTATATATGATAATCTTCGTTTTCCAATAGGTGTATTTGAAGCTATACATACCGAATCTTGAACAACAAAAAATTTAGATTAAAGAAATTTCAGAACTGTCCAACGGTCCTCGAAATGTATTCAAAACCTAAATGAAGAACAACTACTTTCTCAATATCGTCTAGACGATTGGTCAGTTCATCAATCAGTACATAATATGGTTGAATGCTAGTAAACTTATCATATTACGAAGCACAACGTTATGAGTGGCATGGCAGACATCATATTGCAAAAATCCAAACAAATGTTACGACACGTATGGGATGGTAAAGCAACTTTTCTTCTAAAGCGAGTTCCAACTTAAGGACATTATTAAGAAATAATAAAATTTGCAAACAAAAAAGGCTATATTAAACCCCTGATATCCTGCTCAGCGAAAAAAAAGGGGTTTAATTTCTATAAAATGTCTAAACTCACAAAGTTTCCAATATGTTGACGGTACTCCTTCGTTAGGTAAATATGTTAAAAAATCTAAAACATTTTCATCAGGATACTTTTTTCTAAAATCGGAAACAAGCACTATAAATTGTTCATTGAGAGTTGCTATTTTTCAGTTGCTGTATTCCCCATTGCAATAGAAGTTCTATTCCAACTGTTGATTTGATTAATTATTAGAATAAGGTCAACATATTGTTTTTCATCAAAATGTTCACGTACTCGTTGATAAATCTCATCTGGCACACGTTTTGTTGGGATTAGTGTCACGTATTCTGACAACTCGAGTGCTACTTTTTCTGCGTCTGAATAAAATGTACACTCTCTCCAGGCACTAATACAATATATTCGTTGTTCTGTTTCTCCCATTTTTCTAGCATCTGCCGTGTGCATGTTAATACAGAATGCACAACCATTTATTTGAGAAGCCCGAATTTTTATAAGTTCACGAAGTTTACGGTCTATACTTGTTGTTTTCGTATATTTCTCCATTTCCATCATGATTTTAAGTGCTTCTGGTGCTACATTGTAATAATCGATTCGTTGTTCCATTTATAATTACCTCCTTAAAAATGTTTAGTTTACTCTGCATTTTATACCTATCCCTTTCATTCAAAAGATCGCTGATTTTTCTAGTTTAGAAAGATTGTGAGTTAATATTACCTACTAATTCTTTTTCAGCCGCTTTCATTATTTCTTCTTTGTCGTTTGTAGACATGTCTAAGCCTTGGGCACGTATTAATTTCATTTGGTTAATTCCCATCATGTGCAGTACTCCGCGCATATATTGTGGCGCAATATCCAAATTTACATATCGGTAATTCGTATCATATTCACTTCCACTCGTGAGGATAAAAGTGACCTTGGTAGTTTCATCTGACATTAACCCAATTGAACCAGTTTCAGTATATTTGAATGTTTCTCCTGCGGTTAGAATATTATCCAGATAGTCTTTAAACTTTGCAGGCACGTTCCAATTATGCAACGGCATGTAAATATAAATATAATCGGCTGATTTCCATTGCTTAATTAATTTATATTGTGTTTCATGACTCTTTAATCGTTCAGCAGACATTTCTTTAGGATTCGTAACATTTAAAGTATCCGCAGTAATTTGCGGGATAAAATTATTTGGATCATAAATATTTAATACTTCAATTGTTCCTTGACCCTTTAATTTTTTTTGTAAAGTTTTTAAACCAACATCTGCTAAACGGTTTGCTGCTCTTTCTTGATTATTGTAATCAGGATGAGCCATAAGCTGTAAAATGTTCATTGTTCCACCTCTATTATTTTGATTATTACTAGCCCTCTTAAACAGAGAATAATTCAAGACTAAATTAATCGTCGATTAACATAGTCCATAATAAACACTATAATTATTTTTGTCAATTGAACAAACTTTACCAAGGAGGTTTCATTTATTTGACTAGTACTCTAAATCCTCCTAAGATACAATTTATATTCCTTAATCCAAAGTAGGTGAATTTATATGCAATATAGTGTTGGAGTCGAATATGCTTTACATTGTTTGGTTTATTTAATTGATGTTCCATCCAATGAAAGTGTTGGAATAAAGGACTTGGCAGAGTTCCAAGGACTTTCTGAGACATTTCTATCAAAGGTTTTTAGTAAGTTATCTAAGGCAAGAATTGTAAGTTCTGTCCCTGGTGTAAAGGGAGGATATAGGTTATCTAAGTCCCCTGAAGATATTTCCTTTTGGGATGTAGTTGAAGCAGTTGAAGGTCCTAAGCCCATTTTTCAATGTAAAAATATTAAAGAAAATGGTTATTTGTACAGAGAAGGCTGCTGTTCAGCTCCCTCTTTTTGTACCATCAATTTAGTTATGCTCTCTGCGGAAGAAAAAATGCGTGATGAATTACGTAGTAAAACTCTTTCATGGTTAAATGAAGAACTTAATCGTGTCTTGCCCAAACAAATACGTGAAGATACTCGGAAATTTTTTTCGAAAAGTAGCATATAAAAATACTCTCTAAATTTCTTATATAGGTATTTAGAGAGTATTTTGATCCTATGGAAACATTCCTTCGATTATCCATTCATAATCATAACTATATCTGAACTTCTCTGCCTCGTTCGTTTTATGAGATCAGCCAGATATTTCTAGTTTATTATTTTTTGTATGGTTTTATTATTTCAGTAGCTAGGGTAAAACGTATTGTAACGCAAAGCAGATTATAACAAATAAAATGACGTATTAATTTGGCGGCATAACCTAAACGCTAACAAAAAGCGGGTTATGAACAAAGTTAAAAATATATAAATGCGAATATTGTACAAATTGCCCATTAAAACAACGATATACAAACGCAAATGGTGGTAACCAGGTTCACTGAGAAACCATTTTGAAAAATTGAAAGTGAAGGCGAAGGTAGAGAAACAGCCTTGAATGTGAGGAGAAGGCAATTATCTATTTTCAGCGTGAATTTGAGATAGAAAGTGCATTAGATCATATCTCATGTAAACGGTCGTACCGCAGAGTTTCTCTGAGAGGGGGCGAGTTTGAGATTGTACATTAGCACACTATCTATTGAAGGTAGAAGGCATCCGCATAATCACTTTCAACAATCAAACTCCAATAAAAAAGCAGCGAGAGGAAAACATATATTTTTTCTCTCACTGCTTTACTATTTTAGGGATTTTTTAGAACCCCTCTAATTTCTATCGGAACAAACTAAGATATTCCCCGTACCCTTCTTCCTGCAGTTTATCTTTGGGAATAAATTTGAGGGCCGCAGAGTTGATACAATATCGAGACCCACCTTTATCGGTTGGTCCATCATCAAATACGTGTCCTAAATGAGAATCTGCCGTAGCACTTCTGACCTCAATACGTCTCATCCCATGGGACGTATCTAGTTTTTCGAGAACTTCTTGATGCTTGATGGGCTTTGTGAAGCTCGGCCATCCACATCCAGAGTCAAATTTGTCCAATGAACTAAACAAAGGTTTTCCAGAAACGATATCTACATAAATTCCTTCTTCCTTATTATCCCAGAATTCATTTTGGAAGGGTGGTTCCGTACCGTTCTCTTGTGTCACACGGTGCTGCATAGGAGTAAGCTTCTTTATGTTTTCTCCATGAAGTTTCTTCCAGTTTTCCCGGATAAATCCCGCTCGTCCTGATCCTTCTTTGTAAAGATTATAATGAAAAGAATTTTTTTTATAATAATTCTGATGGTATTCTTCTGCTGGATAAAACACAGATGCCTCTTTGACTTCCGTCACGATAGGTTTGGAAAACCTTTTGCTTTCTTCTAATTTCTGTTTAGATTCTTCGGCAAGGCGTTTTTGCTCCTCTGTATGATAAAAAATCACCGTTTTATAGGATTCTCCTCGATCTCCGAACTGACCATGAGCATCGGTAGGGTCAATTTGCTGCCAAAAAAGTTCTAACAGCTTCTCATACGGAAAAACGGCCGGGTCGAACGTAATTTGAACTGCCTCATAATGACCCGTTGTGTTTGAGCATACTTCATCATAGGTTGGGTTCTCTTTATGCCCACCTGTATAGCCTGAAACTACTTTTATAATGCCTGGTAACTCATCGAAGGGTTGAACCATACACCAAAAACATCCACCAGCAAACGTAGCTAATTCATCATTAGTTGACATAAACGAACCTCCAGTATAGTAAATTTTTGTCTTTTAAAATGTTGAATACCGTGCATCTTGAACCTGTTTTTCTTTAGTTTTTGAATTCTTTCGTCAGACTCTGCAAATTGAAAAAATGCATTAAGAATATCAGAAACAAATACTATGAAGAGGCTCTCTGAGAGTTATTATTTTTCAATTGCTGTTTGCCCCATTGCAATAGCAATTCTATTCCAAGTGTTAATTTGATTAATTATTAAAACAAGATTGACATACTGTTTTTCATCATAGTGTTTACGAACTCGTTGATAAAGCTCATCTGGCACACGTTTTGTCGGGATTAACGTTATGTGCTCTGTCAACTCTAGTGCTACTTTCTCTGCTTCTGTGTAGAATTCACATTCTTCCCAAGCACTTATACAATATACTCTCTCTTCTGTTTCACCCATCTTCAGAACATCTGTAGTGTGCATATACATACAAAGTGGACAGCCGTTAATTTGAGAAGCACGAAGTCTAATAAGTTCACGGAGTTTACGGTCTATACCTGTAGTTGCCGTATACTTATCCATTTTCCCAATAATGTTAAATGCGTCTGATGCTACATTGTAATAATCAATTCTTTGTGACAATTGCATTTCCTCCTAAAAGTTTATTTATTCAATAAATAATTGATTTGAAATCAGATCTTATTGACATTATTTAAAAACCAAATTCGATATCATCTGCTATTTTTCCTTAAGTTGTACAAAAATCACATTAGAATATCTTAAGGAACGTTTGTGACAAACATTTCCTCTTCCTAAATGAATTTCTCTTTTATTATCTCGTTTCAATTTCCAGATCTTTGTATTGGCCATTCCATTTAAATTAACCTTAATATTTTTTGGATTGTCCGCTCCATTTTTTGAAGAAGATTATCCATCTTATATGATTACCTGAATCAATGTGCTTATTCTCTTTTGTGTTAGATTAGAAAAAAGTGAAAAAATAACATGATTCCTTCCAGCAGTTTATTAATGCCTTTAATTTAAACCATCATTTTAGAATGATTTGAGTCTGCAAAGTATTTTCGACACTTGTCTTCTTACTAGGAGATAAGTTCTCTCCATACCAGAGGCACTCTTTAACCAAGTTAATGCGTCAATGAGAATTTGAAGTTTATTGCTCCTTTGTAAATCATCGATATCGTACTACTATTTATCTTAAGAGGTACAAAGATTTTCCCTTGTACACCCTCAGGTACTATGGTTAAAAACATTTCTTTCTTTGAATCAACCCCTCTTTTAATAACGTCATTTCACCTCGATATATTTTTTTGAAGTGTTAACTCCATCTTCTGAAGAAGATAATCCGCCATGGCCAAGTGTTTGGTTGCGTTCCGGAACCGATCCTCTTTTTCTGAAGGTCCTCTATCAATTCAGTGATCTTAAACTACGCTTCCATTGTGAATTATCCTTAAACTGTTGTTTGGCCACTTCCATCTATTCGGATAAATTTACCTTGCTAATTGTTTTATAACCTCCAATATAGATGATAGCTCGATTATAATTGTAAAAACTCCGGATAACTGTAAGGTAGCTTACAGTTATCCATTTTTTAATTGAAATTGTGTAAACGGGAGATCAATGTATATAGATGAAAGATGCAGATTTTATTGACACGTTAATCGTTAATTAAACATCCAAGCACCTATAAGTTATCAATCAATAATATTTTATCTTAGATAGCAGGTCCTCAAGGGGATCTCTTTGAGGTCATTACCCTAAAGTATGCATCTGTGGTATATAGCTTTCTAAAAAGCAATCAAATATTTTCCTAATTTACCTGTACCATAAATAAAGTCCTATTTAGATAAGCCAGAATTTTTTTAGAACTAAAATAGAGATAAGAATGAGTATAAAGAAGGTGGTTATAGTCATTCTGTGATATACCCATGTCAGTGCAAAAGAACAGAACTACGAAATATAACTGGAAGCAAACAGAATTTTGGGGTAGAAAAAGATTTATCAATAAATATGACAGAATCTCGAATAAATCA
Source organism: Ferdinandcohnia sp. GQ5 (assembly GCF_059759275.1). NCBI lineage: Bacteria > Bacillati > Bacillota > Bacilli > Caryophanales > Bacillaceae > Ferdinandcohnia > Ferdinandcohnia sp. GQ5. Next base: position 159,265 of record NZ_JCAXEW010000005.1, on the reverse strand, counting down.
GCCGAATCACGAGGAATTAATGAAAGTATTGTGGTGTGCAGATAGAGTGAGCACAAATATAGTGAATTGCATTTCCAACTCTATATACCTAATAGAACTGAGCGAATTGATTGTTGATATGGATGTCCGCTTTGTGTCGATTACCGTTAACAATGTTTCCTCCACAACGGTGGTAAAATCTTATAAATAATAAAAACATCTCTTCTGATTCGAAGAGATGTTCGTTTCTTATTTAGCTTTTAATTTTTCCATGAGTTCTTCTACATAATGCTGGGCATTTTGTGCAGCAATGCTACCATCACCAGTTGCGGTTACAATTTGACGTATTGTTTTTTCACGAACATCCCCTGCAGCGAAGATACCGTCTACCTTTGTTTCCATACGTTCATTTGTCTCAATGTAGCCCATTGAATTCGTGATTCCGAGTTCCCTAAATGGTGCTGTTAATGGAACCATTCCGACATAGACAAAGACACCGTGAATAGTAAACTCTTTTTCAGCACCATTTACCGTCGATACAAGCGTCACTGACCCTACTTTCCCATTTTGTTCATTAATGGTTTTTACGGCTGTATTAAACATAACCTCAATTTTTTCATTATCAAACGCACGTTGTTGTAGAATATTCTGTGCTCTGAATTCATCACGTCGATGAACAATTGTCACTTTATTTGCAAAACGAGTTAAGTACACACTCTCTTCAACAGCAGAGTCTCCTCCCCCCACTACAACCAGTTCCTTGTCTTTAAAAAAGGCTCCATCACAAATTGCACAATAAGATACACCACGTCCGGCTAGCTCCTTTTCGCCAGGTACCCCCAGCTTTTTATGCTCAGCGCCAGTTGTAATGATCACTGCGCGAGCTTTATATTCCTTTAAAGTAGTTTTGACCGTTTTATATTCTACACCATCTACAATGCCTTTAATATCCCCGTATGCATATTCAGCGCCAAATTTCTTCGCATGCTCAAACATCTTGGTAGAAAGCTCAGAACCGAAAATACGATCAAATCCAGGATAATTTTCAATCTCTTCTGTATTTACCATTTGTCCACCAGGTAATCCCCTTTCAATCATTAAAGTTGAAAGGTTGGCACGAGATGCATAAACCGCTGCTGTCATACCAGCTGGTCCTGCTCCTATAATAATCACATCAAAGATTTTTTCATTAGTCATCTTATTCATCTCCTTTTTCATTTAAGCAACTTTGAAAGCCTCTATGAATTGTTATCTTACTTCAGAATATAAACTAACTTGAAACATAAAAATGTTAGAAGGCTTACATTAAAGATGTTTTTATAAACAAAGATATATATATTTTGCTTGTTTTATATACAAATTGGTTAAAACGCCAAGAGTCACCTATTGAAAAATAGCTAGAAGAAAAGATTAAGGAAAATTTATTGAATGCCAAGAAAAACTTAAGCGATCTTATGGTAACAGCGTCCTATAAAGACTTATACAATATCGCCTATCATGTTAGCCGTAGAAAATGATAATTAACTCGTAAACAGCTACCATTAAAAAGCGAAAAACAGAATGTAAAAGGATTCTCCCGCATAGCAATCAGGGTCCCCAATATACATCCCGCTAATATGACAACCTACTAAAAAAATCACAATTGAAAGCCGGCACTTCCACAATATAATTCGTGTTTATAATCAGCAACGTTTCCAGAAGAAATTAAAAAACCTGAGTCGATTTAAATACAGGACCCAGGTTGCATTATTGAGCTTTTTCATTACCGTCTACTTCCCAGAGGTCATTTCATTGTGCTCGACCCCTTTTCTTGAATTTCATCAATCATCATTATTTTGAAGAGTCCTCATATACTTCAAATATTGATTAAAAGATCAAGTTCTTAATTATTTTACGTGACATTTTTTTCAAGTCTTCAGGAGTTAGCCAAACACTACTTGTTATTTTCATTTGTTTCCTCCCCTTCTCCTGCAATTTTTTTCTCTAGTTTCTCATCAATCCGTTCTAGCTCTTTGTTATCATTTAGTATTTGTTTTTTATTTTGAGAAACTAATTCCTCAAATGAAATCCTTGGTCTATTTCTCATTCATTTACCCTCATTCCCCATTTAACCATGTGTTTACGATATTTTGACTTTCCTTGCTTAACCACTAATCCATCCCAAAAAGAAAAGTAATCCACCCTTACTCTAAATTTTGTAAAACTTTTTATATTAGAATTTTAGAATTATTAAAATAGAAGCAAAACTCACATTTTAATAAAAGTTTGATTAAATAAAGCAATTCTCAATAAGACCTGATAAAAAGAGGAAAATCTGCATCCATAAATCTATTTTACTCTTCCAGTATAGCTACAACCCGAGCCCAACCAGCACTTGCCTTTTCGATGTTAACTGGAAACGCCGATACCTTAAAGCCGTATGGTTTGGGTAGTTGATCCAAGTTGGTTAGTTTTTCAATCTGTAAATATTCTTTTTCTCGTCCATATAGGTGAGCCTCCCAAAACTGAGTTTTCCCCTCCAATGCTTCTTTTGCTAATACGTTAAAGGGTCTATCTATTCCCCAAGCATCAATTCCTATCAATTTTATTCCATGATTCACTAACCATTCAGTCGAAGATCGTATCAAACCCGGATGCTGGAAATCATATCCTTTATTCTTAAAATATTTCGAAGCATCCGTGCGGATCAGTACAATATCAAAGGGTTTAAGTGTATATTCAATTCGGCTAAGTTCAGCTTGTAAATCATCAATCGTAATGGCATCCCCAGGTTGCTTATGAGTCATACACAGCACAACACCATCTCCATAACACCAAGAAAGTGGTACCTCATCAATAGTTCGTGCTGGTTTTCCACTTTCCATAGTCGATCCATAATGGTAAGGAGCATCAATATGAGTTCCACTGTGTGTCGAAAGCGTAACTTCTTCTACCGCCCATCCCTCTCCTTTTGGCCAATACTCCTCCTTAAGCCCTAGAAACCTCTTGGTAGTACTTATCGCTTGTTTATGAGAGGAGTACTTGATTTTATGGGAATTAGGCTCGAATTCTGATGTACTATTTTTCAACTTATCACTCAAATCAATTAGCGTAAAACTTTTCCCATTTCTTTCCACTATTTCTTTCGTTATGTCGCTCCTTATTTTTACTCAGATAAAAAACTACCGTCGAGATCAATTGTCCAGCCAATTTAAATCCAGAAAACCTCCGAAACGTCTTACAACGCTCTTGATACCAACCGAAATCAGCTTTTTAGTTTCTTCTCTCCTCAATCTATTTATTGATATATCATTGTTAACACTTGTTTTTTAAACCCAGATACAAATACCTTGACTATAAAATTCCGTTATCTAATTTCATCATTATCGTCTTGGAACCTGTTTCGCCTCCTACTCTGCTGCCGTATAGTTCACTAATATGAGGTAGTGCCAGTGATTCTGACACTACCTCAATTAGGTGATAAATTTAATTTATTCAAGCATTAGGTATGTATTTTTCGTAATCTCCAGCTCTTGCTTTTCATTTATCAAGTATTTTAAGCAAAACCGCTTTACTATTGAAAATCGTTACTGCTAAGCTACTCACATGGATTTCAATTAATTTGGTTAGTATTATAGATTAAATATTGAAAAAATTGAATTTAAAGTGGATCGTACGGTGTTCTCATGGGTAGTAGTCACTGGACGGGTCCGAAAAAATGCTAATACACACTTCAGGAATAAATCGTCCTTATATTCACTTATAATAATGGAAACAAATAACGGCTTTTTGAAAAAATAAATGAATGATGAATTTTAGTGATTCTATCCCCTTAATTGTATTAGAGTTTTTTTAAAATGTATTATGGATTGTAATGACTGGATCAGCAGCCAGTTTACCTCTAACAATCCTGGCAGTCATTAAAGTTCTTCTGTCTCACATTAATTAATGCTATTCCCTGGAAACAAACTCATTATATCTTGGTTTATGCGCTTGGTGAAGAATGGCCACAGGAAAATTAGGATACGTATCTTCCTTCAAATCAAACATGAGGACATTACCTACGGCACAATACTATGAAAATGATGATGATATAGCCCTATAGTTTGATCCCAAGCCTTTCGACACTTTGTTCAACCATCAATGGAATTACCTTTCGAATATCTGGAAATTCGTATCCAAACGAACTTGCTTTTGCATTTGATATTTTCCAGGTATATGGAAACATGGCATAAGGCGACAAAGTTGCTACGTCACGACCGGGGCGACCGACATGAAACTCAGGAGAGATACCCAACATTTTACCAATTTCACGACTAAGCTCCTGGATACTAAGGTATCCGCTGTTTCCAGCATTAATCGGACCCTTATAATCTGACTTCACACCCATCACCCTGAGGAAGTCCGCAATATCCCATGCTGTCACATATGTAATAGCGTGTTCTGATTCAAAAACACCAATTGATTTCCTATTTGCCACATGTTCAACATAGAAATCGAATCGCCCCGTATAGTCGTCGTTCCCCGACACCACCATCGCTACACGAACAGCTACCACCGGAAATGGAGCATTTTGAAACAAATATGCCTCAGCCTGACGTTTTCCTTCATCATATGCATAATCGTCAGTATCCAGATTAACTTTGTAGTCTTCCGGTATGAAATCGCTTTCTGTTATTTCACTATCTTTATGACCATAGACTGCCATACTCGAAGTAAAGACATAACGTTTTATCCGGTTTCCAAACGCTTCAATAGCGATTTGGGCTTCTCTCGAATTAAAACAAATTTGGTCATAAACTACATCATAGTACAGGTCTGCAAAGGCTTCTTTCATTGTACTCCGTTCTGTACGATCAATTTTAATCCTTTTTACCTTTTCCCCAAAATCATCTGAAGTTTGGCCACGAGTAGCAATGGTTACCTCATGCCCATCCTCAAGTAATAACTCGACTAAGCGACGACCAAAAAATCTTGTACCACCCATAACAAGAATTTCCATAAAGTCCCTTCCTTCATATTCATCCTATTGTTAAGCTTTAAGTTTCTTTTTGATCCATTGAACTATTTTTCGGAGCTCTGTTGTCGATGGTCGACCAAATGGGCTTGTTTGCTTTTGTTGATAAAGCAGGACGCCCTCTTCATCTGTTAAGAAGTATGCGGGTTCGCCGTGTGCCCCATGGTCCTCATAGAGATTATTATCATTATGGTAAAAGACATCATAAGCTTTTAATACGTTTAAATCCTCATCAAACAGAACTGGGAATGTAAGATTATGTTTTTTGACTAATTGGTTCAAATTATCAAGATTATCTGTAGAAACAACTGTAAAATACACCCTTTTATCTTCAAAATAACCTTTGTTTTTCTCTATTTCTATTAGATCTTCCACACATACAGGACACCAAGAACCTCTAAAATAGATGACAAAGTGCCAGCCTTTATTATCATCACGAAAAGATTCGAAATCATAATGGTAACCGGACGTAGAGGGAAGTTCAAAGTTAGGAACTTTATCTCCTAAACTAAATCTATTCACAAATATTCCTCCTAAGGCAATTAATATATAAGTGAAATAAAGGTATTCTTAATATGAAGACATTAGTTAAACTGCTATTGTCGAATCCAAATTATGCATTTTTTCAAAGCTCCTTCACATTATCAATGATTTCCTCCGGTTTTATACCATACTTAGCCCTGGTTTCCGTGTGCCTTAATAACAAATCCTGAAAGGTTTAATTCCTCTATCGTACTGGGACACAGAATTATATGGACTTGGAAGAGTAATAACTATCAATTAAGCAATAAACTTTTGGACATCAGACGTCTTTAAGACAACTAAACTCTTCTCAAGCTCTACATACATAGGCACTTGACCGTACGGGTTCAACATAGTAAACTTCTTAGTTTCTTCCCCTTCCTTGAAACCGAATTCAATAGTTTACTATCACTTCCGCCTGAAGCGTAGCAAAAATCGCATTGCATTTTAAACCAATGACTATGTTATCGACATTGTTTTATCATTTTTTTGGAATAAACACTCCATTTTAACAGAATGATCATATCAATATTTTTTTGGAGTGTCAACTCCATTTTGTTGAAAAGAAAGCCCACCATTGGCAAGGGTTCGACCCCGTTAGCTGAGTTCATGTGCCACTCGTATCATGCGGATCCTCTTTTCCCAAGAAGTTTTACCTACTGTAGCAGAGATTCCTTAGTCAAAATAGATATCTTTTTGGCTAGTAAACCCAAAAATACTGTATTTTATATGAAGTTAGTGTTCCTGTATCAAGGGTTGTAGTTTCCATACTATCAATTCCATTCTCTCGCTCCACGTTTACTGATACTTCTATTCTCGCAAGTCGGGACCTTCACCAATGATTCCTACAAAATTTGTCACTCAAATAAAATTGAATAGAATTCATTCATAGATTACAAGACCCCCAGTTATTAATTACTTAACTTAGAATTCATTAAAAGATACGATTTCGGAATTTTTTCTCGTCTATTTCCTTTTTAAGAGTCCCAATCTTTTGTTTCAATACCATTTAATAAAATTTTTTGGTTTGTAAAACCTATTTTTTTGCTATACTTATTATATGAGAAAACTAAATGAAACTAGGAAATCAAATCATCGGCTAACGAAAAAGGGTGAAGAGACTCGCTCTCGAATCGTTTCTACTGCAGCCAAACTGATGTTTGAGAAAGGCGTTTCAGGTACAAGCGTAGAGGATGTGCAAAAAGAGGCTCAAGTCAGTGCGTCCCAACTATACCATTATTTTAAGGATAAGAGAGAGCTGGTAATAGCGGTAATTATTTATCAGACTGAGAAAGTCCTTAGTACCCAAGAATCATTTGTTCAACTTGACAGTATAGAAGCTTTAAAAACTTGGCGCGATGCAATTGTTCAACTTCAAATTAAAAAGCAATGTCGGGGTGGATGTCCGATTGGCTCGCTTGCCAGTGAGTTGTCAGACGTTGAGCCGGATGCGCGTTTCGAACTTGAAGCAGCATTTATGAAGTGGGAGAACTTTATTCGAAAAGGGCTACGCATGATGCAGGAACGTGGTGAACTAAGCACCAAAGCAAACCCAGACGAGCTTGCTCTTGCGTTGCTGACCACACTTCAAGGAGGACTTCTTCTTACACAGGTTCGAAAAGATACACTCCCCCTTGAAGTAGGATTGGACAGTATGCTAGCATATATCAGCTCATTCATCATTTGATACGGCGGTATGATCAAACTTTACCCAATTGAACAAGGTAGTATAGTAATTTATTATGCTAATAAACTATCCATCATGAAAGGAGATTTAATTCTTTTCCTCTATTAAAAAAAATCGTCCCGAGACACTAACCTACGACTGTACTGCACCGTAAATGTTAGGCACTAAATAACTATACGGGGTATTTTTCATGACCGAATTTAAGCTGAATAAAAGTTAAAGATTGTTTTAACGTAATTAGGCAGAAGTCGTCCATCCTATATAGGTGGGTGATGAATTCCGTTCGGTCAACTAACTTAGCTCCAGCTATGTTAGTTGACCGACTGTTATAATCAGTCTTAATAAAATTACAAGACAAAGCTGAATAGTATGGACGTGAAATTATCAAATTAGATAAATGGTTCCCATCTAGTCAGGCATGTTCTGATTGAAGACATAAAGTCAGCAAGAAATCTCTCAAAATTCCAGAATGTACTTGTCCTATTTGTCATGCTCACCATGTTCATTGTTACAGATTAATTTATTTTGTTCCAAATCCTGTCCAGATTTAAAGGCACATGTATTTTATCCCCGTGTATTTCTCTATGTATAATAGGAGTTTTAAAATATTGATCATAGTTTTCCATCTCTTTTTTTGACCTCGCACTCTGTATTCCTTCAAATAAAGTCTCAAATCCTGCATCGATTTTCGTTTGATTATAATTTTGTTGAGGCATTAGTTTCTCTCCTTATATATCTCATTAAAATTTGTTCCTTCTATATAATCACCAGATTTTTTTCGTTTATTATTTAAATGTGTTATTTTTCATAATTTCTTGGTTTGTAGACTGCCCACTTTGTATCAATTGAATATATCAAAAACAATTAGGCTACCACATTCCAATAATAGGGTATATGGGAGCCTAGAGGATGTTTTATTATCTAAAATACAGATGTCAGTCTAAATTTCATTTTATATTTGATGCCTAATATACCCAATAATTATTTTATTCAAAAGTGCACACTTGATTATTATGGAGAGTATTCTTCTAGCTCTTTAAGAAGGGAGTCAATTTATCAATCGCCATTTGTAGTTTTTCGCTATTTTTGCTATATGTCTGCTTTGCCTCTTCTGACTCAGTAGATAAACAAAATAATTCTAAATCTGCCTGACATTTTTTTAAAGTAGCAAGAAGTAATGGTTTTTCCTGTGGGGACGGCACACTGATCTTATCATCGTATAGATCGACTGTCAGTTGTCCATAAGTATCCACTTGTCCTAGGAATACATTTTCAATGCTGACTCCAATCTTATCTAGTTCCGTTTCAAGCCAATTCTGACTGTGTCCAGATGAAGATAATGGTTCATGCATGATTTCCCCGTCCATAATAACCGTTTGCGATTCTTTAATCGGGGCTACAGCAAGATTGAGGACTTTCGCAGTTATAGGTTGATTTTCCTTTTTTAATAATACACTAAGGCTTCCATCAGTCTCTAATACTGCGAACTCAACATCAGCTACCTGAAATACATCCTTATTCCGTAGTTTTGCTAATAATTCATCAATCGTGTATTTTTCTTTTTTTAAGTTATCCTCCATTATCTTGCCATCCTTTATAAAAACAGTTCCTTTTCCCTCAGCAAAGTCCCTTACGATTTTACTCTTTAAAGAAACAATACCTACGATAAATGGAACGGCAAACCAGACGCCCATGCCTATTAAACCATGGCTGATTTTTTTATCCAACCCTGTAGCCACCTCTGCAGCAATACTGCCTATTGTGATTCCATTAATATATTCGAAAAATGACAGCTGGGATATTTGCTTTTTTCCCAACCACTTGGTTAATAAGAATAACACAATTAGTAAAACCAACGATCTTCCAGCAATACCTAACCAATCTGGCATGATAGTAACTCCTTACTATTAAATTAAAAACCTTTATATTGTTCTTCCTCTCGTTCTATTTCACCGACTCGTTTTTTTAAATCATCTTTAATTTCATCCATGATCATCATTGTTTCATGAAAAGTTCGTTTCGCTTGTTTGTCTTGTGTTCGTAAAGCCAAGCTTGAAAGCTGAGCTTCAATACTTTTTATACTTGATAAACATTGTTTCACTTGAGATCCAACAGTCATCTTACATATTCTCCTTTATCCCTTTGGCTTGAAAAATATTGCGCCGATCATCCCGAAAATGATGGCAGCAGATATACCAGCACTTGTAACTTCAAACATTCCAGTTACTACTCCGACAAGTCCATGTTGTTCGCCTTCAGCCATTGCACCATGCACAAGGGAATTTCCAAAACTTGTAATCGGGACAGTCGCTCCGGCACCAGCAAAATCAATAAACGGTTCATATAAACCAAACCCATCCAAAAGTGCTCCAATTACTACAAATGTGCATAATGTATGAGCTGGTGTTAGTTTAAACACATCAAACATTATTTGACCAATTACACAAATAAGGCCACCAATAACAAACGCCCAAAAAAATATCATAGTTGTTCTTCACCTCCATTTTCAATTGACACCGCATGAGCAATACACGGAATTGATTCGTTTTGCTGAAACGTAAGCGGAGAAAGTAAAGCACCCGTTGCAACAACCAAGACCCGATTTAATTCTCCTCTTTTCATTCGATTTAAGATATGTCCGTATACGACTGTAGCAGAACAACCAGCACCACTGGCACCTGCAAGTACAGGCTGCCCTTCTCGATAAATGATGAGGCCACAATCCTTAAAATGGTCATCCTTAATTGGAGTACCATGTTTTTTAAATAAATCTAGTGAAACCTCTCGACCTATATGACCAAGATCCCCTGTCACAATTAAATCATAATATGATGGGTCAACTTTTCGTTCTTTTAAATGTGCCTCTATTGTATCAACAGCAGCAGGAGCCATTGCACCACCCATATTAAATGGGTCTGTCAACCCCATATCTATAATTCTACCGATGGTTGCCGATGTTATACGGGGACCTGATCCTGAAGAACTAATTAAAGCCACACCTGCACCTGTAACCGTCCATTGTGCTGTTGGTGGTTTTTGTCCACCGTACTCGGTTGGATAACGAAATTGCTTTTCAACGGCTGCATTATGACTAGAAGCGCCAGTCAATATGTATTTCGCTCCGTTATAATTGACAATAAAGGCCGATAACGCTAACCCTTCCATTGAAGTTGAGCAAGCGCCAAACAATCCTAGGTATGGACTTCCTAGTGTTCTAGTCGCAAAGCTCGTTGGGGTGATTTGATTAACAAGGTCACCACCAAGAAAAAACTGAATCTGTTCTTTTTGTAAATTGGCTTTTTCAATTGCTTTTTGACATGCTTCTTCTAGCAAAACCTGATGTGCTTTTTCAAACGAATCTTGATTTAGCCAAATCTCACCATGAATCAAGTCAAAATCTTGTGGAATGCTCCCTTTCCCTTCAAATGGCCCGACGACAGTTCCAGATGAAAGAATGACAGGTTTTTGTTCGAAAATCCAAGTCCGATGACCAGTCAGCATTACAATCCTCCCCACGTAATAAGAATTGTCTTAATGGTAGCGATAATAAAGGCTGAAAATACACCAAAGAGAATAACTGAACCTGCTAATTTAAACATATTTCCACCTACACCTAGTACAAATCCCTCTGTACGATGTTCAATCGCTGCTGAAATTACCGCATTTCCAAATCCAGTAACAGGAACTGCCGATCCTGCACCACCAAATTGGGCAATCCGATCATAGACACCAAAACCCGTTAAGAGCATAGAAAGGAAGATCATAACAGCTACTGTTGGATTTCCGGCAGTTTGCTCAGTAAAATCAAAATTATAAATAAAAAACGTTTGGATTGCCTGACCAATTAGACAAAAAACACCTCCGACACAAAAAGCCTTTATACAATTTTGGAGGATGGGACGCTTCACTTCACGTTCATCTTGAAATGCTTGGTACTCCTGTTGAACAGGGGTCAATTTTTTCTTTTGATTATTTGACATGTCTCCTACCCTTCCTTCATTATGCTTTTTCCTTCATAAGGCTTTTGATTTTGTCAAATTCTTTTTTTAAAGCTTTCATTTTTGTTTTATCTTTATGTAACTTTTTTTCTAATTCTTCCAATTCCAAATATATTTTTGAATCAGTAGATACGAGTATTTTATAATCTGTATATTTTTTTTCTAAATCTGATTTAACTTTCTTTTCAATCTCTTTTAATCGAAATCTGTCAAAATTATCGACCCTTATTGCTAATAATAGCTCCTTATCTGTATTTACAGCCTTTGCACTCGAAATCTCTTCTCTTTTTATTACCCTTTCTTTTACTTGGTTAGCAATAGATTGATCAATTGGCTTGCTTGTATGTACCATTACGATATTCGATTTATCATTGTCATTGGCATGCTGATTATGATTTCCGGCACACCCTGAGCTTAATCCGATAGCTGTTACTAATAAAAAAGAAATTTTCAGTTTAGTTTTTATGTCCTTCATGAAATCACCTCATGCTTTATCCATTATCGGAAGCCAAAAGGTTGGTTTGCATCCAACCAACCCTTTGGCTTATCTAATTATTGTTGTTTATATTGAGGTTCCTCTTGCTCGATTTGTTGAACACGCGGTTCAATGCTGTCTACAACTACCTGGGTTTGTTTTGCAGCATCTTGGTAAAGTTTCTTTGCTTGTTTATTATCTGTACCAAGTGCAAAGGTTTCAAGGCTTGCCTGTGCACTTTTCAGTCCTGCTAGAGTTGTCTTAACATCATTTATAACTGTCATATTCGGATCCCTCTTTCTTTTATTTGATAACTTACGAATTGTATTATTATTTTTTTCCATTAAGTTTATGCAAAGATAGGACTGGCTTTTATTGGAATACAGAATATTATAAATGTAGAAAAATAGGTAGATTTATTTAAGAAATGTTTGCTAAATAAGGGTTATCGATTAACTTTCCAATACTTTGAAGAATGTTTAGAATGAATAAGATGGATTTAATAGAAAGGATGAATCTAATGCATGAAATATATTGGAATATCCTATTGATTGTAAGTACCTTTTCTTAGCTTTTCCCATTTTTTTATTTTTATGGGTTTTATTAAAGTGAACGTACTTGATATTGTTGCTTGCATACTTGTTTATGATTGAGTTCTAAGCTTTTTAAAGATAGCTCCATTTGTGGCAGAACAAAAATAAAAAACGCTATGAAATACTTTTGGATGATATAATCTCATTATTTTTAGACATATTAGAAGATAAAAGCTCTAAAAAAGGTATTTCGGAGATGTTTATATCTCAATTTTGCAATTGTATTACGTTAAATAATTTCAAATTCAAATATGGAGTATAGATAAGAGATAACCTATCAATTCATAGATTATGAAAGAGCAATAATTAATCCTCATCGACTTAATAGTCATAAGAATATAATATTACTCTCGAAAAAGGGATATAAAGGGTAAGCAAGAAAAATCGCTGAAAATGAAGACTATACAAAAATGTGTATTATCCTTTTAAACCAATTCATTTAACAAGCTGAAAAAGGAACTATCAGTAGAGGTCATTTTCAATTTCCTGGTGTTTCATTGTGGCTTTGTTTCACCAACGATTGCTTTACCGTCAAAACATTGTAGCTTCATTACAAATTCACAATTATGTAAACAATACTTTATATTGTATTCACTTAGACTCAAGCTTCTTCATTCTGATAATTAAATAAAATAAGGTAATCTAATTAAAAAAGGATATTTTTATATGAGTAGAATCAATAATTTTAATAAAATTTATTCTGGAGTGATAATAGATGTTTGAAATATTAATTAAAGATGCACAAAATACACCTGTTTATCTTACCCTCTATCGGCACATTCGAGACGCTATTCGAAAAGGTGAAATAACTAATGGTATGCGCCTGCCATCTATAAGATCATTACAATCGCAACTAAATATCAGTAAAACACCGATTGAAACAGCGTTTCAAATGTTAATCGCTGAAGGACACGTAATTAGCAAACCACGTTCCGGTTTTTATGCAATAAAACAACAATCTGTATAGCCTACCAAACAATATGAACTGTCTCCAGAACAAGAAACTAACTATCCACCTATGGAATCAAAGCCCATAATTGATTTTAATCCTTCTGCTTTAAACCATATTGTTTTCCTTTTCGAACCTGGAATAAGATGTTGAAAGAGGCTCTTGAAAATTTTTCGATGGATATTGGGAAATATGGTGATCTTCAGGGAGAATCTAAACTTCGCACATTACTAGCAGACTACTTATTTAATGCGAGAGGCGTTCACTGTACAACCGAACAAATTATTATTGGCAGTGGCATGGCAGATAGTATCCGAATACTTTGCCATCTGTTTAATGATAATTCCCGAATAGCATTCGAAGAACCAGGATATAACCTGGTACGTCAACAATTTATCTTGAATGGCTTCGAAGTATTACCTATCCAAGTACAGGAAAAAGGGATTTTAGTTGACGAAATAGAAGGTAGCTCCGCAAATCTTGCCTATATCACTCCATCACACCAGTTTCCCACAGGATGTATTATGCCATTTTCCGAAAGAGAACATTTGTTAAAGTGGGCAATGAATAATAATGCATTTATTATCGAAGATGATTATGACGGGGAGTTCAAATATATTGGTAATCCTATCCCTTCTCTACAAAGTTTAGACGAATATGACAGAGTGATATATATTGGCACTTTCTCCAAAGTATTATCACCATCTTTACGAATGAATTACATGGTACTACCCCATGGGTTATTGACAAAATTGAAGGAAATTTCCTATCAATTCACATCAGCCCCTTCACGAGTCACCCAGTGGGCAATGATTTCTTTCATAGAACAAGGACATTGGTATCGGCATATCCGTAAGGTACGTAAATTATATCGTAAAAAACACCATAAATTAATTGAACTAATTCAGGAAAATTTTCATAATCACTTAAAAATTACTGGTCAAAATGCCGGCCTTCATATACAAATCACGGTTAACAAGAATCAATCCATAGACACCCTAATATCATCAGCTGCTAAAGAGGGAATAACCGTCTATGACTATAAAGACATGTGGATGAACATAAAGACTGATCCTCTACCAAGATTGTATTTAGGGTTCGCTAGTATGAGTGAGGAGGACATGGAAAAAGGGATAAAATTATTAAAGAAAGCTTGGATTCCATTTCTTCTTACACAGTAATCATTATGCGAAACTGACTATTTAAATAGAACTAAACTGACCATTTATAAATGGTCAGTTTAGTTCTATTATTTGTGTGTTAAATGTTATTTTTTTTGAAAGGGCGAAGCTAAAGATGAACAAATCAATAAATCTAAAACATAAATTTGGGCTTGGAATAACTCCTCAACAGTTTATTGACAGTATGCTAAATCGAGTAATGGAGCGAAGTAAAATCTTAGATACGCGGAATCAATTTTTGTACAACTATGAAAATTTCTCATGGGAGAATCTAACGGATGACTTGTTTTTTAATAATTTTCGTAATCCCAAAGGACTTCATTGCTTAATACTTTGTACCGATTGGTGCCCAGACGTTATTTGGAATGTCCCGGTTCTTTTCAGGGTAATGGAACATTGCAATATTCCTACTAAAGTATTATTAATGGAAGAACACTTGGAAACTATGGACCTTTTTTTGACTGATGGGGTACGTAATCACCGATTGCTGTCATACTAGATAAAGACGGTAATGTTTTGGGTAGATGGGGAGCCCGTCCTGCTTATATTCAAGCCGTAATGGATAGATTTAAAGATTCTAATCCTGACAAGATAGCTCCTGATTATCAAGAGAAAATAGGAAAGGTTTATGGAGAAATAGGAGACTTGTATCATTCGGGGAATCACTATCAGAAAGTTCTATTACAGGAATTAACTGTGCTTTTTTCGTCTATAAATATCTTGGATAAGTTTTAATAATTGTAAAGGAAAGAAAGACAAAATGAAGATGAATTTTCCTAAATATTATCCTTTTGTATGTTGAATACAAGTACGGATTATGTATATACAAGAGATAGCGTTAAGCGCTTTTACTGAAACAGCAAGGCCCATAATAACTGGAAGGCACCAACAATTTTGGCAACCGATAATTTGAAATAATAGACAAATCACCCTCAGTACCCGTTCCAAATAATGCGATTACGACTAGTGACTTATAAAAGTTATTTTTTATATTGGAATAGTCTCACCAGTAACCCATCAATTTGTAATATTTTGTGCGATACGTTGATGTCGTATAGAAAAAAACGAAACGCGAGATAATTAAAGAATTTACACGCCAAAATAGAGAAAGAAAGGTGAATTTGAGAGCCCTCAAATTCACCTTTCTCTCACTTTGAAGCTGGTTTATATACTAGCCTCTTTCTTTATGAACATAATATGAAAGTGGGGATCGATTATGCCTCTTCTACACCATACAGTTCCTTAACCAATGCTGTATTTATTTTTAACGGCTTTCTTGTAATGACTTGTTCCCTTTCTAATTCTCCTAATAATAAACTAACGGTTTCTCTTGATGACCCAATCATACTTGCGATATCATGCTGAGTAATTTTGACCTCAACAGTTTGCCATTCTCCACTTCTTACACCAAAACGGTTACTTAACTGCATAAAAAGTAAGAGAATTCGATATTTAACATCTTGATAAGCAATACTTTCTGTTATTTGGTACATTTCTTTTAACTTCGAAGTCAATATGGTGATAAGTTTTAACGAAATATCAGGATTTTGACGAAGAAACTCTTCAAAACGCTCCTTTGTTAGTGTACAAATAAAGGAGTCAACCATCGTTTCTGCATATATGTCAGATTCTGTTAAGGAAAAACTAGAAGTTTCTCCAAAGACATTACCTTGACTTAAAAGATCAACTGTGAATTCCTTTCCAGTTGAAGATATCTTATATAAACGAACCTGTCCTTTTTTCAAGAAAAATAGTGACCGTATTTGTTGAGTCGGACTTAATATAATTGTACCTTTTTTAATAGGAGCTGTTACCATCACTCCGCCTATTTTCTTTAATTCCTCTTCCGGTAACTCATCTAGTAAATTTATTTGTGAAAGAAGTCTAAGTTTATCCATATCTTCACTCCTTGTTATACCGTTTCATAATCATTTCATAATCAAGCCACTCGTTATTTTCCTTTAAAACTGGTAATCCATTATCCAATATTAAGGTCTGATCTGCATTCATCGAATCAAAGATATTGATAACATTCACATTTAGCTCTAACTTGTTAAATAGCGTGATAACTTCCTGGCATTTACAACAACCTGGTAGTATATATAAAACCATTTCCCTCTCACTCTTTCTCTTCTTTACTTAGTTATATTATTCTCAAAAGCAGCAACAAAGAATTCGTAGTGGTCACACCATTATTTTAATCATTTATTTTAAATGTAAATGTTAGATACCTTACATTAACGTTCCATGATAATGATACATAATAAGGGCATCCACTAAGAGAGGAGTAGTGAACTAGTTTTAAATGTTGAATTAAATAAAATATCAAGTGCATTATATAAAATTACCACGTTTGAAGCCCCGCAGGCTTTTGAACGTTCCGTTTTAGAATCAAATCAGGGCGAATCGATTTACAAAATGCTGATTTTTCTATAGGCTTAATTCTTATATTCTGGCTCATATGCTCAGTAAAAATTTTAATGTTGGTTACAATAAACATCCATTTCTCTTTTTTAAAATAAAACGTTTATGTCATCATTCTCCTTCCTTTTCCTAATTTAGCACCAGCCGAGGTCATATCCTTCCACATAGGCTTTAGAAGGTTATCTTGTAACTTCTCTAACAATCTATATTATCTTTCTATCGTCTTCTAGCCAGACTTGAATCAGTTCTGGCCTATCTAGTTTGTAAACCCTTCCAATTAAGAATAGCACTATACTTTCCCCCACTTCTTTATTTTACTTACTACACCTTACAAGTAAAGGTATTGTAGAAAATTTGATACAAAAATGTTAGTTGTATTACAGACTAGCTATAAAATAGATGGAAGATCATACTCTAATAGAAAAAAGTGACCTCCCGAAACGGTGGTCACTTCTCAATGTTTTTAGTCTTAGTTATGCTTAGTTATTGCCTCCGCTAGTGCTTCCTTAGGTTTAAAACCAACCAAAGTATCTACAACCTCACCATCTTTCATAACTAGTAGAGTCGGAATACTCATTACACCAAATTTGTTGGCTGTTTCTTGGTTCTTATCGACATCTATCTTAACGATCTTAACTTGGTTCCCCATTTCTTCATTAAGCTCTTCTAGAACGGGCGCAATCATTTTACAAGGGCCACACCAAGTGGCGAAAAAGTCAGCTAACATTTCCGTAGTAAATGTTTGATCGGTCACGTTTAATATTGCCATCTCTTATCCATCTCCTTATAATCAATAAATTTTTTAACCTATTAAGAATTTCAATATACTTTGGTGGCACAAGGCGTGTTGTTTAGTTTGGGCTATAAAACTGAATTTCTTCCTTTATAACAACTAGAAGCTTTTATACAGAAAAAAGCCGACTCTTCTTCTTCTACTTAATAACTCATTCTTTACAGTAATCAGGGGTTGAGCACTATAGTGATTTCTTGATCTATCCATCACACCTTATCATTATCTCTTGCTACCTGCCATATACTGATTAAGTAATTCGTCGAGCTCTTGACTTAATTGAATGATTTTAGGAGATTGTAAATGTGTGCTCGTATTAAATAATTCTGCTAGTTCATGTTTCTTTTTCTCTATCATGTACCGTAGTAAATAGATTGGGATTGGCGTTTTTCCTGTTGCATCTTTTAAATTGAAATTGGGAGTCTTTTCTCCAATTTGTTCAAGTTGCTCACCTACAGTTTGTAACTGCCCACATAGGGTAGCTTGCTCATTCACTAATATACTCCTCCAACTCGTAAAGCAAGTCTAACGTTATATTAATTTTCACACTTACAAGTATAGCTTCTTCCTGTATTATAAAATGTTAGATGGCTAACATTTTTTATTTTATATAAAATTTTTGGTAGCAAATTTTTATCAGTTATAAGCGAACATCTCCTCTGTTCGAAGAGATATTCATTTTCTCACCTAGTTTTTAATTTTCTCCAAAGGCACTTTGTAAGGCAATGCTACCTCAGCACTTGCTGTTACCAACTTGACGAAAAGCTTTAACACGAACATCCCCGGTTGCATAGATACCTTACACCTTTGTTTCCATTCGACAATTTAACTCAATGGGTTCATTGAAATATTCCACAAAACGCTAACATAGACTCTACATCCCTTAATTAACAATGGATAATAACCGCCATTACTTAGATATTTTATTTCAGCACCAAGCTCACCTAAAGCGTTTATTAATGGTGAAAAACCAGTCTATTACTCATGCTTTTGCTTACTTCAATCGCCCATATCCCTTCACCAGATACTACCGATGCTCCAGGTAGCGATTAATTGTGGTTCCTTTTCCAGAACCATAATGAAGAATAGAGTCTCCACCAGTTTATTAAAAAGTATGGATTCTGTTTTCTATCATTAATGCTTAAATATAAAAAACGTCCAAGAGAAGTCTCTAGGGACGCTTTCATAACTATTTAAATAACCTTAGATATTCCCCATACCCTTCTTCAGCCCAATCAAGTTGGTACGCAGAAATGATGCCCCATCTGCACATCTTGGTAATCTAGTGAAACATTTTTAGAGACAAACATCAACTTCTTCAAAATCACTTCTCCATGAAAGATTTGAATCAATAAACTAATTTAGGTGCCAATTTTGGAACTTTCAAGACTTTATTCTTGAGCTCCAGTTTCCTTCATTTACGCTGGGAGGAATTATTCAATTGCCGTAGAACAAAATGGTTTCAAAAAGTAAAAAAGTTGCAAAAAAATTTAGCCCCTCTCTCGAGCAAGAAGGGCTACTTATGTAGAATCATGATGTTATTTTATTATAGCCTTTTTACAAAACCTACATTCATGTTTGCCGCTTTCCGTTGGTAATAACTTATACTCCTGGAATACTCCCTACAATCAGTAACTCATTTATTTTTTATCTAGATTTTAAAATTTTATTAGAGAGTTTGTCACTTATAGATTCAGCATTTATTACATTCACAATCTTAATATATCCCGATCCAGTAATACCTCTTTTATTTTCTGGCCAGGTTTAAGCTTACTCATTAGTTTTTCTTTGTCCATCGAGGGAAATCAAGGTATTCTTAGTAGTTTAATATTTACTCCTACGTGATTTCGTTTACTTGTCTACTATTTGTGTCTTACGAGAAGGATGAGTAGTTTTGTCACAATTCAGTTGTGTAAAATAATGCTGTTTTATATGAGCTTTTTATTTCTTTTTATTCCAAATTGCCTTTATGTTTACCCTTTCTTCACTTATAATATTTAAAATTGGTTATCTCAACTTAGTCTTTTATTTGAGTTCTTGGATTTTATCTTCGAATTCGTTTGTATCCAATTCTGCATATAGAATAATGTAACGAAATGTAGGATTTATATTAATGTCACCCTGATACCCATTAGGGTCAAGTTGTCCCTCTATATTAAATTTGATGCTTTTTAAATTGATTTCTTCAGCAAGCAAATTGGCGATTATAGTTTCATTAGAGGCTAATGCACCAAGACAGATATTAAGAGGATTAGTTCCATTGTCTCTTCCTTCTAGTGTGTTTGTCTCTTTAATACGCTATTGGTGACTTTCGGAAAGTATTGAAATGGAGCTTTCTTTTGTTATTGAACTTGCCTAGTATGCCAATAATTTCATAAAAATTCCTCCAACAACCCACTATTAGTTTAGCCTTTATTATTTTGAACTCAATTATTTCCCCATACACTATGCATTTAAAAATTAACTAGATTTTTTTGCTTGGAGAAAAAACAGATATAATCAATGGAAAAGTGATACTTGTGAATGAAGATAAGCTAGTGAAATTTCTATGGAGTTTCCCAAGTCCAGGTTTCGGGGCTGCTATTAAATGGAATGTTTATTAAGCGCACAATTCTTATCATACTAGAATTTTTAATTAATACTAATTAAATCTAAATAGCTTAACTCATATTAGGTTCTTATGAAAAAAAGAATCGATCGAATTATAGACTCTTTCAACGGTATTTGTTTATCTCTGTGTTTTTATTAGCCATGTTTTTTGTATACCCTTTAAGTAGTATATACATTTCATAGATATCAAAAACGACTAAACGCCCTAAGCCCTGTGAGATATAGAACTAAGGCCGTTTAGTTATTGTTTTATAATTTCCACCGTCTACTTGGAGGGAGGTGTTCAGCCTCACAATAATTAGTCCTTTTTTATTTTGATGGTATTTTAAAGTAACATTAATTTTGCTCAGGATAATCACAATACTCAATAATCATACCATCCGTGTTAGCGGGATTTAAGTATATTAATCTTCTACCCTGTTTGTTTATTCTTAACGTTTCCTTCAATACTCGAATGCCTTTACTTTCTAGTTCTTTTAACGCTTCATCGAGATTATTGACATTGTATGCAATATGATGAACACCTTTTCCTTTCTGTTTAATATATCGTGCAATCGGGGAGGTGGTATTGTTTGTTGGAGCAAGCAATTCAATTCGATTTCCACTTACCTCCATAATCGCGATTTCACTTTCTACCCCTTTTGCATCGCTTTTGTATCGATCCAGAAACGTACCTTTCAAAATGTTCTTATAAAATAGTATGCTATCATCTAAACGACGAACGGCAATTCCAATATGATCAAGTTTATAATCCACGTAACCCCTCCTAATACTATGTATATTTTTATTCTAACATCCTCCTACAAAAAATGAACTGTGTCTTACCTTTTGGATTGTAGAAAAAAAACAGTCCATAGAAACTCGGAAGAATATTTAGAGTATGGGTGTGATTCCAATTTCATTTCGATTGTCATCATCACTATTATAGTAAAAACCTTTGGACTCCATTGCATCCGTATTCTTGCCGAATTATTAGAATGAATATATTTTTATTCTTTGCAAATGGGCTGGTTGCTATTTTGTAAAAGTGCAAAAAGAGTATAGAATATGATTGATTTAGTTGATGTAACCCTAAAATTATAAATAGTAACTAAAAATTGCGCTGCCCAATATGGTAGGTTGAACCACTATGTTCGTCTATTTAATAAAGCATGGTTCCTGATTTGCTTGTATTATGAACAGTCTCTTTCATTTTTCCTACTTTACCCACCGAACGATATCATCAAATGACCTTCTCGTTTTCGGAGCTGGTTCATTCACTCGATAGCCAAATGCAATCATTACCGAAATGCCAAAATGACCATTTTCTAAAAGCCCTTCTCTGTCAAGTAATTCATTCATTTTTTGAATATTAAAACCCTCGATGGGACACGAATCTATGCCAATTTCTGCTGCAGCGGTCATCATATTTCCCAAGGCAATGTATGTTTGTTTCGATGCCCAATCAAAGAGGCTTCGATCATCTTCTAAAAGGTTGAAATCCACTTTTTGAAACTCTTTGATTTTCCCATAATACTTTGCCAAATAGTCTTCAGGATAATGTTTTACATTTTTAAAATGGATCTGTAGGTACTCTGAATCAAATGTAGTATCTATTTTTGTTCGAGCTAGTAAAACAACAAAATGACTTGCATTTGGAAGTTTTCCGTATGCACCCCAAGCTGTTTTTTTGATTTTCTCTCTCAATTCTTCATTTTCAATAACAACAAATCTCCAAGGTTCAAAACCAAAAGAGCTAGGTGATAAACGGCCTACTTCCATGATAAACTCGAAATCTTCAGCTGTTATTTTTCTATGGGGATCAAATTGTTTCGTTGCATGTCTGAAGTGGTGAGCATCTAGAATCTCTTGTTTTCGCATTTCTTTATTTCTCATTCTGAAATTCACTCCTTTTTCAATTCGCACAAATCCAATAAAAAAACACCATATGGAGGTACTTGATGTAATTACAAGCCTAGTATGTTCAATTCGATTCTTTATCATCATAATAATCTTTGATGTTCCTAACGAAATTGCTTATTGAATTTGGTACCTTACCATCTCGTGTGCACACATTAATTCCTGGAATAATCGTTTCTTTCATAGAAATCCCCTTTGGTTTTAGTTTTCAGGAAGCCTAGGCTTGCTGCTCCAATAAAGATAAAGTTAAAACCCAATGGGTAACCACATTTGCCACAAGTCCATCATAGAAATAAAAATCGTCCTGTAAAGTCATCTAAGACTGATACCACCATCTCTACACGTGCTGTAACACTGGTAGAGAATAAGTACAAACTGGTCTAAGTGGCGACCAAACAAACTTGTTCCTCCCACAAAAAACTATAAAATATCTTCTTTCATTTGTAACTGTACATTACATGAGAGCGCTGTTTTATAAGCTTGTTAATGAGAGATATTCACGCCTCTTTATCAAATAATTTCTACGTGTTAACTTTAAGGTTCTTTTTTGTCAAATTGAAAAATTTTTCGGTTTGTTGTCCTTGGGCTGAAGAGAGGAATATTCGTCTAGGATTGTTCCTTCTTCTATTAGAATATTTAACAGTAATTTTGAATCAAAAAATTAACATATTGGTAAAATAACTTCAACGGATGTTCCTTTATTAGCCTTTTGCGCTAAACTTCCAAGTCCGCTTTGAAGTTTCCTCAAATTGACAAACCAATCCCCCAAGGAACTAGTATCATCCTCCCGTTTACCAAACCAACCATCATCCAACACAAGCAATTCAATTCCTAATTCTGCTTCTGTTTTTGCAATTGAAACAATTTTCTCCTCGTCAAAATCAAAATATGTTGCTTCCCAATTATTCACTAATATAGGTCGTTCTTTATCTCTATGACTCCCCCTACATAATCGTGAACGATAGAGTCGATGATAAGTTCTAGACATTTTGCCTAAGTCATTCAGAATTACATATTTTAGATTATTTGTAGGTATTTGTAATATATTTGAATAGGAGAAACCGTGTAGATACAGGCTTTATCAATGTTTAATGGATTAATACAAGTAATTTTGGATTAAAGGATTAAAGAAGGTTTAAGGAGTGGTTATTCTAGGACTCTAAAAAAATTAACATTAATTGAACTAAAGAAAGAGTACACCTCATGCTAAAACCATTTATCCTATAACTAGCAAAAGCCGAATCATGAAATGCTGGCCATTGACTAGTTTTCTAGATATCCTCAACAAAAGGTAATAGAGGTATCAAAGAGTCAGAGTAAGATTAGATTAAAAATAAAATAAATAGAGGATAGCAATGGATTCAGCTTCCTCTATTTATTTTATTTTAACGTTCTTTTGGGATTACTGGCACAAGTAAATAAGATTCTTTTCCTGAAAATGTGTGAATAGTAGCCTTACTTCTGAATACCTCTTCAGGGCGATCACGAGGATCATCATGCCAGAAGGCACCTGAACCTGTCATCAATCTTGCATGGTACATGGTTCCCTCTTCATCATGACTATAATCAGAACCACCTACCGTTAATCCTAGTTTATATCCTTTTGGTATAACAATTGATGTTGGCCAAAGTTCAATATCAAGTTCATATACCTCATTAGGAATTAACGGCTGAACTTCATCATGAGGATGAAATGGTCGGTATTCTGTGCTCTTTTCAAGGTTTAGTTTACGATGAGAAGCGCGGAGCCATCCCTGAGTAATAGGAGTTTTTGGGTCCTGGGCTCCACTGAACAATACTTCTTTCCCAGTTGGATCAAAGAGTCTAATTGTTAAGAATACATCTGTGTCTTCTGTAGATGAAGAAACAAATAGTTTTGCAGAAACAGGTCCTGTAATTTCCATTTCCTCTTCGTATGTTGGAGTCAGAAACGTTACCCCATCACTGAATGTATCATATTCAATATGACCTTCGATGGGCTGTTTACTCAAGCTTAAATTGTTTGTATCTAAATATAGACGTGTCCATTCTGTTTTTGGAAGCGGCCAAGCTTCTTCCTGTCTATTAACAAACCCATCAACACCTCTAACTTGCAATAATACTGGTGGAAGCTCGTTCCATCCATTATCTTCCCCTTTTAGATAATAATCAAAAAATCGTCTTTGAAGATTTCTTCCGTAGTCAGTATAAAAGTGTGTCCAATGTTCCAGTCCGTGAATTTCCAGCCACTTTTCCTTTGAGGCAGCCTGCACATACCCCTCTACATTTCCTCTTAAATGTAAACCAAGGCCGCCCCAGTTACCTGCTGACAAAATGGGAACGGTTACTTTAGACCAGTCCACCTGTCTTTCCTTATAATAAGGATCGGTTGTTAACTTGTTAGAGTATATTTCATGATCGATATCAATTCTATTTTTGGCAAGTTCTTCATCTGATAATGTATCAGGTCCTGCTATCAATTTACCTGTATTGGGGTTAATTGAGCCATTTTTTCCGACTCCATTCTGAACCTTTAATACTTGTGGTCCATACCATGTAGACCAGAAACCTGAAGCAATTCCTCCATGATGGGTTGCATCTCTATAGAAATCACTTGCGCCCTCCCAAGGACATATCGCAACTAGATGAGGTGGCTGTAGTGCTGCTACTTGCCATTGATTCATACCATAATAAGAAATTCCATTTAAACCTACTTTTCCGTTACTCCATGGTTGTACCCCTGCCCATTCAATACATTCATAAAAATCTTGTGTTTCTCTTTTTGAAAAAGGATTTAAATAACCAGGCGAAGTTCCTGTTCCTCTTGAATCCACACGAATACAAATATATCCATATGGAACCCACTTTTCTGGATCTACCGCTTCCCACGTTTGATATTTATTGGTGGAGCCTTCTGGAATTTCTGGATGTTCCTCTGTCATACGTTTCCATTGCCAAGGATAACCTTCCTGGAATGGTAGTCCTTTGGCATATGGACCATAGGTCATAATAACTGGATATTGTCCATCTTCAACCGGAGCATAAATATCTGCACGAACAATACTTCCATCACTCATTGGGATTTCAACATCCCATGTTATTTTCATATTATCCTGAATTACCGTTTCTACTGCCATATTTTTCCCACCTCTCCAAAAGTAAATAGATCAAGTTTCTTACTTAGCGCCAAAAGATTTAACTAAAAAATTCGACCTTATAAAATTTTCTGAATTCTTTAAGGGTGATAGATCCTATACATACTATATTTCAAAATAAATAGAAATTCTTTATGGGAAGTAAACAAATAATCGTAATTTAAAATGTTGACTTCTAACAATCAAAGGAAAGTATTATCTCTTGGAGTTAAAGGCCTATTCTGTTCTTAATAAAGCAGAAGGATTATCGAGTATTTCAGCCGCTTCGAGCGCAAATAAATATGTAAAACGAACCTCCCAAGAATTTATATCCCGTTTAATAACACTCTGAATCTTTTTTAATCTGTAAGCAATTGTGTTTGGATGGACAAACATACGTTTTGCTGTTTCATGTGCATTGCCGCCATTTTGCAGATATACATATAACGTTTCCCTTAGAACATCGTTATATTGATTATCATGAGTCACAAGATCTGCTAAAAAGTCATTGCAAAAGTTCCTTAATTCTTCTCTGTTATGGACCATCGAAATGATCCTATGTATCCCCAAATCCTGATAAAGTACAATAGGTCCTTTCATTTGAAACGACTTAGCAATTGATTTAGCCGAGATTGCCTCATTAAAACTTTTGCCAACTTGCTGTAAATCAGTTTGCGCGCTACCGATTCCTGCAAAATAACTATGAATAAGCTGTTGTTTTTTACATTCACTTAGAACAATATCTAGTTCTTTTCCTAATGTACCTTCAGCAGAGGAAACAATTGATGATTGAAAGAACGCCAATACATATAACGTGGAAGTTTCACTCCTTCCTACAAAAACATTGTCAAAGTGATTAAGAAGGTGTTGCTTAATTTTCTCAGTCAACTGTTCTGTTGAGGTGTCCCAGGCATAGCTCTCCTCAATTATATTTTCTCCACCTAAATCGACTACAGCCATCACAACAGGCTTTATCCAATCATTGCGATGTAAATAAAATTCATTTACTAAATCTGAGCCAAACCTTCCATTCACAAGATCGTTAATCATTGATACAGTTTTAGTTCTTAATGTCCGTTCATGAATAACCTGCTTCATAAACTGAAGGGCCAAAGTAGTTGTAGCATGGTCAAGAATCGTTAAGTCAAGCTGAGACACTTTTTTATTCGTTGCAATAATAGAAATAAAACCATAAACCATTTTATTAGAGAGAATGGGAACAGTGATAGTATTTAGACTTATGTTAGATTTTAGGGGAATCTCCAGTTTTCC
Organism: Ferdinandcohnia sp. GQ5; assembly: GCF_059759275.1. Classification (NCBI taxonomy): domain Bacteria; kingdom Bacillati; phylum Bacillota; class Bacilli; order Caryophanales; family Bacillaceae; genus Ferdinandcohnia; species Ferdinandcohnia sp. GQ5. The sequence continues at coordinate 132,777 of NZ_JCAXEW010000005.1, read as the reverse complement.
TTTTATTTTATTTGATATCACGTTTTTATAAAAATCGGTACATGCTAGTTTTTCTTTAAAAACAGGACTTAACCGTTCCTCTATGAATTTATTATTTTTTTCTTCGTCTATAATACTGTTTTGACTCAATGAAATATGGTTAAGCCTCGCATCTTCAATAATAATTGGATTCCCGACAAGATTTGAAATCTGATTGGCAATCACCTGAACAGATTCATTTTCGAGAACAAGAGATATTAATGCGTTATGTACTTCTTCGGTTCTTTGAAGGATGTTTATTTGGGTATCCATAAGTAGATTCATAACGGACTCAATAACATTTGGCCATGTAACCTCCGTTGATATTTCAATGATAGGAAAATTTAACCGATCAGCAATTTTAATTATTGATATCGGTACTTCTCCCAAAAAGCGGCTAGTTTTTATTGCTAACGCTGCGGCACCATTGACAAATAAACTTTCAACCCATTCCATCTGGTATTTGATACCTTTGCTAATAAAATATGCTGTGGTACAAACAAGCTCACCACCACGCAACCAATTGGCAGCGTCAGGTACCTCTGCTACCGTTACTGTGCTGACAATGCGTTGAAGTCCCTTTGCTCCGCCAAGGATTTTTGATGATTGAAATGGATTTGTATTTAAAATCTGTTCAACTGATATCAACGTCTAGGTCCTCCTTGTTTGAAAAATCAGCCTTTAGCCATATGAAGCTAACAGTTTTCCCTAAAAAGTGGGGCACTTTTCTTATAATCTATTTTCTAAAATGGTTGAACTTGGTTACAATTATATCAGTTTCTAGTATTATCTTAGAGATTATTGCGAAAAAATAAATATTTATCAATCTCTAAAAATTTAAAAAAGTAGAAGAAAAGCGAAGAAATTAAAGGGAGTTTTGGATAACCTTTAATTTCTTCGCTTTTTCCTTAACTATATCTTTTCACCTGAACACTCCCATCGAACCAATCGAAACTTTCTTCTTGAATATTGACAATGACATTTCGAATTTTTGAGTAGTCCTCAAAGCACTTTATACTATTCTCCAATCCTATACCACTGCTTTTAAAACCACCCCAAGGGGAAGACGGGTCTATACGGTGATGATCATTAATCCATATAATACCTGCCTCAAGTTTGCTAGCAAGGCTATGTGCCTGCCTTATATTATTGCTCCAAACAGACATAGCCAATCCCATATCTGTTCCATTTGCAAGCTCTATTAGTTCGCTAGTATTAGAGTATTTAAGAACACAAGTTACTGGTCCAAAAATTTCTTCTTGGGCAATTCGCATGTTATTTTGAACGTTTTTAAAAATAGTTGGTTCAATATAATACCCTTTACCTTCAAGAGATTTTCCCCCAAATGCAATTTCTGCACCTTCATCCTTACCGATTTGTATATAATCCAAAATTCTGCGATACTGTGTTTCACTAATAACGGGACCAATATCTGTTTCCATTTTCTGTGGATCTCCCATTTTAAGGCTCTTCGTTTTTTCAACAAAACTTTCCATGAATTCATCATACTGTGATTCATGAACGAAAATACGGGAGCCTTGTACACAAGTTTGTCCCGTAGCAATAAATGCAGCAAATGCAGATCCATTTACTGCTTCTTCTATATTCGCATCAGGTAAGATAAGAACAGAAGCCTTTCCCCCTAGTTCTGCTGCTACTTTGGCTAAATTGAACCCAGCTGCAGCGGCGATATGTCTTCCTGTTTCCGTTCCACCTGTTACATCCACTTTTGCCAGATTTTTATTTGTGCTGAGGGCCTTCCCAGCTACAGCCCCATAACCGGGCACTATATTTATAATCCCATTTGGAACACCGGCTTCTTTTGCAAGTTCTCCCAAAATGGAGGGGGTAACTGGTGCATTTTCCGATGGTTTAATGACAACGGAGTTCCCTGCTGCTAATGCTGGAGCAAGCTTCTTGGTTAGAATTAATAACGGATGATTCCAAGGCGTAATTAGTCCAACAACTCCTAGTGGAATTCTTTGTGTATAATTTAAATAATCACCACTAAATGGAGGTGAATTGGTCCCATGCGTTTTTAATACGCTAGCAAAAAATTCAAACCACTCCGGCAACCTTGATAGCTGTGCCTTCATTTCACGAATAGGACGGCCAGTAATTATTGATTCTAGTTCTGTAAGCTCACCAAGATTATCCCGTAGTAAAGTAGCTAGTCGGTTTAGTACACTGAATCGTAATCCCTGATCGTAGGACCAAGGAGTTTCTTTGAATGCCTTTACTGCACTTTCAATTGCCCACTCAACATCCTTTTCGTTGCCTTCCGCAGCTTCTGCAATAATATCCCCTGTCGCAGGATTAATAACTGGAAAATACCTGTTTAGGAATGGTGTCCTAAATTCTCCATTGATGAATATATCAACTTTCTTCATTTGATTAGCCCCCCATAGTTTTGTGGATTCCGATTCAATACAACGTTTGTCCCGGGTACAATTTCTTTTATTCTGCTATTTACAAACGGAACTAGAGTACCACAAGCATGTTTTCTCAAGGACTCTAACGTGGAAGATATAACGCCCCCATTTGGATCAATTATTTGACTAATATTTCTGTGTTCATTAGATGATTGTGATGTTATCATATAGATTCTATTTTCAGCGGCCCTAGTTCTAGCGATCTTAACAGCTATCTCAGGAGAATACTGATTTGGCCAAATAATACAATCTGCACCAAGTAACATCAACGTTCTAGACCACTCAGGCAGCATCCCTTCTACCCCGTGCATAATGGCAATTCTGCCCCATTTTGTTTCAAAGATTAAACTTTCTACATTTAGATCCTCGTTACCTTGCGAATGTATAGTTGAATACCTTTTTTGAATCCCCTCGTTTGTCATCATATAACTAATCATTTCACCAGAATTATCAATTGTTGTTGCAATTAGATAACAATTGACAGGAAGAATACTTTTTAGTTCATTAGTTACTTGTTCTATATTCACATGATTAGGGGGCATAACAATTAATGTGCTGCCTTGATCAACCATCCTTCGGACCATTTGGAGATATTCTTCCTCCATATAACCAGACGCAACTACAACAAATGGCGTTAGATCAGCAGGAATCAATGGTTCCTTCATATATTTTACGATGGGCAAAGAATCGATGGGATATGTAAGGGGTTGATAATAATGTGGTTTTCTTTGTTCAGAAAACTTCACTTCTCCTACTATTTTTTTAATCTTTCCTTGACCATCACAAGGAATCTCAGCAGATATAATTTCATCTTTATCCGAACTTGCCTGAATTAAGCAAGACCCATCGGGTGAAAAAATACTCGAACGGCCTGCATATGTAATAGTGTTTGCTTCTACTCCCCATTTATCAGAGACAGCTAGCCAAACCTGGTTTTCCAATGCCCGTGTTGATAACATATATGCACTTTGCGCATTGTGGAGTTCAGATATATCTGGTCCCGTTGCAGTCAGGTTTGCTAAATCAATAATTAGCTCTGCCCCTTCAAGGGCTGCTAACCGAATGATTTCCGGCATTCTTGCATCAGCACATACAACAAGCGCTAATCTTCCAAACTCCGTATCTACTATTGCGGTCTCCTCTCCAGCACTAAACCATGTACTATCAAAATGCCATAAAAAGGATTTGCGTTTTTTTGCAATTTCTACTCCCTCGCGATTCAATAAAACAGCAGTATTATAAAGGTATTTTTTCTCTTTTTCCGCATATCCATATGCAATATAGGTTTTTTCTCTAATTGCAATTTGTTTTATTTTATTTAAATAATTTTCGCTCTCTTCAAGTATCTCGGTAAGATTCCCTTCTTCATGTCCTAAAAAATAGGCTGGAAAAGCAGCCTCCGGAACAATGATTAAATCATTTTCGGAAGCGGCCTTTTCCACCATATTTAATAGTTTTTGCATGGCATTCTTATAATCTTTTAAGTCATTTGCCTGAACTTGAATCGATGCTATTTTCATTCTTATCTCTCCTTTTTGCCATCAAAGTCAACTATTAAATAAGTGTTTTGCATTCCCTTGATAGATTAATTCTTTAGTTTTGTCAGGAAGTTGACATTCCTCCACAATTTCTCTCGGTTTAAGTGTCCCCATATCAAATGGATAGTCACTACCTAATACCACCTGCTCGGGTCCAACAAAATCAATTAAAAATTTTAAAGTTTGCGGGTTAAAAGTTAATGTATCAAAATAGAAACGATTAAGATATGTCGATGGTCTTTCCTTACAGCTTCTGCTTTCCTTTCTCTCCTGGTATCCTTTATCGAATCTGCCAATTTGATAAGGTAAATAGCCTCCACCATGTGCAAGCATCACTTTTAAGTTAGGAAAACGATCAAGAATCCCTCCAAATATGAGGCTTCCAGCCGCTACCGTTGTATCCAATGGATTTCCTACTAGATTAGTAAAATAATATTTGGACATCCCAGCTTTGTCACCTACATAATAAGGATGTAAAAACAAAGTGACATTTAATGCCTCTGCAGCTTCGAAGAATCCAGTAAATTGAGGGTCATCCAAATTTACCCCTTCAATAGAAGTTCCAATTTCCACAGCGTTTAGTTGAAGTTCATGAACAACCCTCTCCATTTCTTTTACCGCGAGAGTTGGTTTTTGCATGGGAACAGTAGCCATTCCTTGGAATACGGACGGATTCTCTGCAATAAATTCAGCAATCCCGTCATTAATGAAACTGCTTACCCCTGCTGCGGTTTCAGGGTCTAACCAGTAATTAAACATCGGAGGTGCTGGAGATAATACAGCCTTGTCAATTTCACCTTTTTTAAAATCCTCTAATTTTGCATCTGCATCATAAAATTTATCAAATAAAGGGTAGGCATATCCTTGATGATGAACAATCCATTCAACATTTTCTTTCTTTTGAATATCGGCTTGAAATCTAGTATCCCCGGAACGGATTGCGTCTACTACCTTTTTGGGGATGATATGATGGTGTGAATCTATTATCATATTAATACACCAACCAATTCCTTAGAGGATTTCACCTTACCAAATGCTCTTTCGAACACTTTTAGTGCAGCCTCGTGGAAGTATTCTCCATCCATAGTGTCCACACAATCAGATACCATGGTTACGTCATAATCTCGAACAGATGCATCAATAGAGGTGGCTAAACAACAGGAGTTTGTGTTTACACCAGTAATCCATAAGGAATTAATCTGATTGGCTTTCAATACAAAGTCAAGATCGGTTGCGATAAAACAGTCGTAACGTTTTTTTGTATCAATTAAAATATCTTTTTCATCCCATAATTCAGGAATGACCTCTACCCCTGGCATTCCTTCAAGGTTATGTTTCCCCACATTTTTGCGGGTCGCTTTTGGATCATTTGCTCGGTCATACCACGCTGGGTTTGATAAAATTTCCTGTTCATTTCTGTATTGGGTAAGTAGATGAATAATAGGGATATCTAACTTACGACATTCCTCAAAAAATACACGATTTGCTTTGATTACCTGCATACATTTATCAGTTGGCAATGGCATAGTAGCTACGGATGGATCTAGGTGTCCTCTGTGTAAATCAATTGCAATAACAGCCATTTTTTTCATAACATTTCCTCCAAATTAGTAATATTAGGGGAGAAACCCGAGGTACCCCCCTTTACTTTTATAATTTTATCCGTGGATTCCGGCCTTGTTTGCCTGGTGTTTGGAAAGATTAATTTTATCATCCTGCATAAATAATACTGCAATAACGCCAATAATCGGGAAGACGGTTAATTCCCAGAACGCGGCTCCACCCCAGCCAACATTCTCAACTAACAATGCGAAAATATAACCTGCAATTGCGGATGGTAAATATAAGGAACTAATAAATATCCCTGATGCCCGGCCAACATATTCCACACGGACACTACGTTGAATCAAAGAGTAAACGTTTACAAATAAGATCCCACTGCCGAATGTCCCCATTAAGAAACTAAGTACATAATGTTGCAATGGTGTAGTAGCAACGTTAAACAATAAGTATCCCGTAATCATGGCACCTATAAATGCAATTACAATTACATAACGCTGATTGAAACGATCACCAAGCCATCCACCAACTAGTCCCATTAAGGCTCCAATCCCAAACAAACTAAGAGCAAAGCCAGCAGTAGGACCCTCAAATCCAAGTTCACTCGTTAAATATTTAACGTATAATCCAACATAACCATAAATTGAAGCACCAACTGCAACTGCAGCAGTTGCACATAATATTACATTGCGATTGTATAATTTATCAGGTATATGTGACTGGTCAATTTTTTTAGATTTATTTGAATCTACTTCTATTTCTTTCGTCTCCGTGAATATCTTTGGCACAATAAAGAAAATGATAATTGCTAGGACCAATCCTAGAATTGCGTATAAATAAAATGGCATTTTCCAACCGTAAGCAACTGCCATTTTGGCTCCCAAATAGGGTCCCAAAAATCCGCCAACTCCGTATGCAAAGTTTAAGGAACCAATGGCCAATGACCGATGACTAGAGAAGTATGTTCCAACAGCAGAGAAAAGAGCAGCGTTTTGTAAGGCTTCGCCAATACCAGTAATTGCACGATATGCCAGCATATCAGGAAATCCGATTGCCAGCGCAGTAAACATTGTAAAAGCAGAGTAAATAACAATACCTATAATCATGACTGCTTTTCGGGATAATTTATCCAATAAAAAACCTGTTGGAATACCTGCTAAACCGATTCCCAATGTAAAGATTGTAGATAACAAACCACTTTGAGTTAAACTAAACCCATATTCTGATTGAACGGCTCCAACTACTACGGGAAACACTTGTCTGTCCATTGCGTTAATTACATAGGAGGCTGCTAAAAGAACTAGGATAGCAATAGCGACTTTGGTACTTAATTTTCTTTGAGGTTTTTCCTCAATAACTACGTCGTTTCTTTGAACTGCTGTCTTCATCAAATTCTTCCCCCTTCACCCTTTAAAGCATAATTAAAATACAATGAATTCTTTAGACTAATCTTTAAAACTCTTGGGAATCTAACAATTGTTATTAATCTACTTCAACTCCTTTCCTTATTATGTAAATTTTTTATATTGTTTACTGCAAATACTATTTATTGATTACATTTAATTTTTGCAGTCTACTAACTGGTTGGCCAATACCTGGTTCCGCAACAATATTCCCCTTTTGATAAACTATAGCTCCGTTTACAATCGTATAAATAGGCTTACCGGTAATTTCTACTCCGTCAAATGGAGACCATCCTGATTTGGAAATGATATTTTCATTTTTTATGGTCCATTTATGATTCATATCTAGTAAGACTAAGTCTGCATCTGCCCCGACCATGATACACCCTTTATTTGGATAAAGGCCAAGTAGCTTTGATGGTGTTTCACTGTATATTTCAATTACTCTTTCCAATGAAATTTTCCCTTGATTGACCAGATTCAGCATCATAGGTAGGGTTGTTTCCACTCCTGGCAATCCAAAGTTACATTCCCAAATGTTACCGCTAAGCTTCTGTTCAACGGTCGATGGTGCATGGTCAGTGGAAAGAATTTGAATGTCTCCAGCGAGGATCATTTCCATTAATCTTTCTTGTTGTTCCACCTTTCTTGCGGGAGGAGTAAACTTGCCAAATGGACCTCTCTCCAATACCTTTTGATCATCCATAAAGATATATTGAGGACAAATTTCTCCATAAAGCATTGCACCCTCAGCTTGTTCGCGTTTAATTAATTCCACTACTAAAGGGTGGCTAATGTGGGCAATTGTCGCTTGGACACCAGTTAATCGAGCCATTAAGGCCACGTTAGCAACAGCAACTTCCTCAGCTGTTTCCGAACGCCATTCCGAAATAATTCCATGGTCACATCGATGAGCCGCTTTTAATCTCTTTTCATTTCCTTCTGTAATGGCATCATCCTCACAATGCACCAAGCATCTACCATTAAAAGAAGCGATTTCTTCAAATGCCTTATATAACTGATCATTATTCATTGTAGGAATACCATGGGTCGTACATGTAAATATTTTAAATAAGATGGCTCCACATTCCCAAAGCGCTTTCAAATTCCCTAAATCTTCTGGGAAAACATGTGCTGTTAAACCGTAGTTCACAACAGATCTTTTCTTTAAATATTCATTTTTTTCTTTAAAAGCTTTGACATTACGTACTGGAAACGCATGGGTGTGTTCAATAACAGTTGTAACTCCGCCTGTGGCTGCTGCCATTGAACCATGAATAAAATCTTCACGGTCAGTTTCCCCTGGATCCATAAAATGAACATGTTGGTCTACCATCCCAGGAACCAACACTAAATCTTTTGCATCAATATATTGTCGGGCATTTAGCAACGGCGATTTACTAATTGCTGCAATCTTCCCATCTGCAATAGATATACTCCCAACATACCGCTGTCTTGATGTAACAATTGTGGCATTTAAAATTTCTAATTCAAACATTGGAAATCACTCCTGTAAATTATGCGACTTTATATTGGTACTGCTTGACAAATAAGTAATTTAAGAGACTCTCTGAATAAAAGAATGTTGATTGGATTAACTGAAAAAGCCGCCTGATAAATGAAATCAAAAAGAGACTGTCTAAGATGGCTAGGGAATTTTTAAACGCCTATTTTACATAATTAATTAGTTTACCAATATCCTCCACCTCTATGGTTACCATATCACCTGATTTCATTGGGCAACTTCCTGCAGGTGAACCAGTAGCTAAGACATCACCTGGTTCAAGTGTCATTATGTTTGAAATCCAACTAATAAGAAACGGAATAGAAAAGGTCATCTCATTCGTATTACCATCTTGTACGACTTTTCCGTTTAAAGTTGTAACTATTCGTAAATTAGTCGGATCAATACCTGTCACAATACATGGCCCCAAGGGACCAAAAGTATCGAAACCCTTTCCACGTGTAAACTGGGGATCTTTTTTTGTAAGGTCCCTTGCTGTCACATCATTGAAAATTGTACAGCCATAAATATAGTCCATCGCCTCTTCTTCCCTAATATTTTTACCACTTTTCCCAATAATAAGGGCTACCTCCCCTTCCATCTCCACCTGACTGGTTACATTATTTGGAGGAATGATAATTTCCCCTTTATCAGGTATTAAAGTAGTTACTGGTTTTAAAAATAAAAATGGTTCTCTGAGATAGGCCTGTCCATCAGTCTCTTTAGCGTGTTCTGCATATGTCCAACCAAAATTAATAACTTTTGATGGTTTAACTGGCTCTAAAATGAACACATCATTATATTTAACACTAGTTCCATCAAATTGGAGATTATTATTTACAACTTCAGCAAATGTACTGGATAATTGAAAGATTTCATCGTCTTCCACAATTCCATAATGCACTTTCCCTTCATAATTCTGATACCGAACAACCTTTTGCATTTTTTTAAGAACCTGCATAACCAGACTCAACTCCTGTAGGATAAGTTATCATGACAATTAGCACTAATAAAGATTTTTTCCATAAATTTTACACCTTTGACTCATCCTGCATGTTAAGCAACTAAAAAATAATATGATTTAATAATAATTGTTAACAAACCCTATTCCATTAGCCCGCGTTCACAAAAATAACTAACTTCTTTTGTGATTAGTTAATAAATACAATTTATAGGGTCCGTTGTTAAAAAAATTAAAGGAACCGCCGTTTTTTTAACAATACTTAGCAAGGTTTCATGATGAAATCCGGTTTTTACTGCATGCATAGTATGCCGGCGGAATGGATTATAGAAATGAGGATGGTGCTTTTTGGAGACCATTATTGAAAAAAGATAGGAGGCCGAGATGAGGCTTCATGGGTAATCTGAGGGAAGCTTTTTTTAGCTTATTCAAAGATCTTTACGATTGTGCTTATAAAAAATGAAGAGACTGGGACAAAACCCTCCTCTGAAAAGAAAAAACCTGTGAAATTTTACTAGTGTAAAATTTCACAGGTTTTGAGTAGTTTTTAAATAATGATAAGGAAATTCTCTATAAAAAATTAAGTTACCACACAGTATCCAGCCGGAAAGATGATGTGTCCTTATGTTAAAAGATTAATACATGAGTCAATTCGTTTTTCCCTTAGTTTTATTATGAAAATTACAACAAGAGATCACTTTTTAGATATCACCAATTCACCAATACCTTTACTATTATACAGTTAGTCTAGTTCACCCATGCATCTTGGGAGTATCCTCTTTTTTCCCAATAACCTATATGTTCGTAATCAATTACCTCAACTCTGTTCAACCACTTAACAGACTTGTAAGCATACATTTTTGGAACTATCAGCCGTACTGGCCCACCATTTTTTGTTGTAATCAATCCTCCATCTATTAAAACGGCTATCATAACATCATCTTGCATGGCTTGATCCAGTGTTAATGTATCAGTATAGACACCATCTGCCGAATACAACTTTATATATTTTGCTTCTTTTTTGACACCAGCTTGCTGTAATAGAGTTCTTAATGGTATCCCTTCCCAAGTGACTGAATAAACACTCCATCCAGTCACACAATGGAAGTCACTTACTTGGACATTTCTTTTTAGCTGAACAAATTGATCCCACTTATAGGTGCTCGGTTTCTCTACTAGACCGTCAATTTTAAAACTCCAATTCTTATCGTTTAGTTTTGGAACCTCTGTTACTGTATAGTAACGAAATTTCCCTCTCCTTCCACCACCAATTGGCGGGGCTGATTTTTCATCCGGTAAAGGGATTGGAGCAAACTGATTTCCGTTTGACATAGTCGCCTTTTTGCTAACTGATGGAAAATTTAAATGAAACCACTTCATAACCATAGGGGAAAACAAAATGACAATCATGCTACCACTAAACAAACGCAAAAAAGTTCTTCGCTTATAAATTGGATTTCCATCTTCAATTAGCATTGGCTCTTCTTTTATTTCAACTTTATTAATGCGCTTTTCTAGTTTTTTCAACCGTTTACTTCTCGTAATACTATGATATATGATATATGGAACCCCTACCCAAGTTGCAATATCATGGATGATTAACGCCCATGAGCTTACAAGCGACGGCATATACCTATGAAAAGCCAATAAAAAACCAGAAATAAGGAGGACAATTAAAATAGTTAATACAAGTCTAAGATTTATTAGATTTTTCTTTATTTTACTCAAGATTTTTACATGTGTTTTCATTCTAGGAATATAAAATAATAAGGGTATACAGCTAATAACACCTAACAAAATATGAAAATCTTTCATCAAAACACGTAAAGATGAAAAAGTAGAACGGAAAGTAGAAGAAAATAATAGTAAACCGGTCAAGCTTAATAAGAAAAACAAAATTGCATTATAATGATGTAATTGAATTAGCTTCTTACCAAACTTTAAATTACATTGAAATAAAATCTTCAAATTCACTCTTTTCTTCCACCTCTCTTCTATTAATTGGCAAGACAATAATAAATTCTCTACCTTTTCCCACTTCACTAGCTGCTGTTATGGTTCCGTTATGATTTTCTACAATTGTTTTCGCTATAGCTAGTCCTAACCCAGCACCGCCAAATTTTTTATTATGGGATTTCTCAATTCGATATGTTCTCTCAAAAATATGAGGAAGCTCATCTTTACTAATTCCTTCACCCTCATCTCGAATAGAGATTTTAATTTTTTCATGAAGTAAAGTATCAACTGAAACTGTAATTATTAATCCACCTTCTTCTGAAAAATGAATAGCATTGTCCAATAAATTGAATAAAACCTTTTGAAAATAAAATCGGTCAACATGAATTGAAGGAATTTGATTTGGAAGATTCACATCTATTTCAATATTTTTTTGTTCTATATGTATTTGCTCGTGCTCGAGGACTGCAAGTAATAATTCGTCCACACGTATTGGTTTGTAAATAAGTTTAATCCCACCTGAATCCAGTAAGGATAGCTGAAACAGCTGTTGTATTAGTTGATCAAGTCGCTCTGTTTCAAGATCAATCGTACGTAAATACCGATGGAATGTAGCGTCATCTCTACTATTCCATCTTGAATTGCAGTACCAAATGCTTTTATAGATGACATCGGTGTTCTTAAATCATGAGAGTTATTTGCTACCAATTCCCTCCGCGAAATCTCTGCCTGTTTAATTTGGGTAAAAGGTTCATTTAACCTGGCATTCATATGATTGAAACGGTTTGTTAATTCTTTTATCTCAGATGGACCTTTAACAGGAAGGGAATGATTAAACTTTCCTTTCTCCATTTGGTGAGACTGTTTAACAAGTAACAGAATAGTATTAACATACTCCTGATATAAGTATGAAACCTTGTTGGTGTAAGAATATCTGGTTCACTTTTTGTGGTACACAATTGAAAATTGCAACAAAAAACTGAAATTCAAACAAATCTTACTCACACTATAATCCACTGTTAGTTCGTAAAAAGCGCTTGGGTTCCAAGTTCCCAAGCGCTTTTAAGGACCATTCATTTTCCCTACGGGATTAAAACTATTTTATATTTAATAAAGTTATTCTCGAATCTATCCTTAACCAGAGTTTGAGAACAAAATATTATGATGCGGAATGGGTACCGACGATAACAGACATTGAATTTTTTCTATGCATATTGGTTATTATTTTTCAATTGCTGTTTACCCAATCACAAAAGAAATTCTATCCAAGTGTTAATTTGTTTAATTATTAGAACACGTCAACATACTGTTTTTCACCATAATGGTTTGCACTCATTGATAAAGCTAATCCTGCATACATTTTGTGGGGTTGAATATTATGTGTTCTGTCAACTCTAAAGTTACAAATTAAGGTATGTTTATAACAAAGTAATTTCTTTTCCTAAATGACTTCTCTCTTGAATTTCCCTTAAACTCCTGATTTTTGGATTTCTAATCCATTTTTATGAGTCAATCTTAACAATATTTTTCTGGATTGTCCACTCCATTTTTTTTTAAAAAAGGAGATAACTCAGTGTAGCCACATGTTAACTCCTATAGATGACCTTAATTCATTTCCTATAATTTAGGAACTTAGGAATACACATGCGATATCTGCGGTATAGAGTAAATGTTTAAATAGTCATTCTTCAATTGAATAAAAATAAAAGTAGTCGATAATTATTTTATTAACTTTTATTTTTTAAATAGAAAGAGCGTTGGTCCAAAACCAACGCTCTTTTCACTATATTCTACGTAAAGTTATTCGATAAGCTTGTTGAGCAAGTGGGTGTTCAAAATCACTATCTTTCAACGGATCCAATCCTGCTTGTCTGCGATCACGAACTACCTCTGTCATAATTTCAGTAAAATACTTGAGCATCTCTTCTTTATTTGCCTCTTTACTTATCAAACCTTCCTTTACCTTCTGTTCAGCAAAAAATGCATACCTACTAACTATTTTATTAATTTCTTCAAGCGTCTGAACTTCTTTTTCCTCTTCCGAGATGTCAGCATAATTATTTTCAATAGCTTTTACTATATAGCCACTTATGTTATCAATATCTTCTTTAGCTTTAGTATCGACAACATATCTAACATTTTCCGTTATCCGTTTGGAACTATAAGTAAGTGTCATTTGAGATGCAGTTTGTGGTCTTATACCGAATCTTACTAGTAAACCATAGGGTTCATCTTGTAACTCTTCTTGTTCAATTACGTCTTTAAGCAGCAATGTATTCTTTTTGATATGAAATACAAAACCAACTACTTTACGACCTCTTTTTATTTCATCATATGTAAAGCATAAATCTGTTTTTTCTTTAAGCTCCGTTTGCGCCTGTTTCAGTACCTTATCTTTAAAGTGACCATACTGACGATATTTAGTATCTGGAATATCCAAGACATATCGTAAATCAGTATACGACAATTCTCTTTTGTGCAATTTCTCGTACTGCTTTAATAATTCATACATTTTCATGGAATATTCACTACGTAATCGTAGTACATTCCGCAATTTAAAGGGGGTGTACTCTTTTTGGAGTTTTAACAAATATGGTTGGAGTTTCTTTGAAAATTCTAACTCAACAACCCCTTCACCCGAAAAATATTCCGAACTGGCCAACCATTGTACATTTAAAGCATTTCCATTTTCTGAAACAATCGTCAACATCTTTTTTTGCAAGCCTGTTACTACTTCCTGCACTTTACGATAGAAATTTTTTTCTTGAATTCCTAGTATATCCGCTAAATCTCTAACTTTAATTCTATGTAATCGAAAGTCTTCATCATTAGGTTGAATAAGACTAGCTAGTGTTAATATAATTCTACGTTCTTGTAAATTAAGGCCAGTAGGAGTTTCTATTAACTTATTTGATTGAGTAACTATATATTCTGGTGAAAGTTTAGTTGTTATAAGCTCCGCATCCCATGTCATTTGTTCTGTCATATGCTACCCTCCCACTTACTCATATCTTAAATATACATAAACATTCTGAAAGAATTCTACTCCTCAAATAGTGATACTTAATAAAATAACATAATAAATACTAACTATCACTTATGTAGGAGTGTAATACCCTTTTTATTTATGCTAACTATCACTAATTAATGAACTTATAATGCAACTTTTAACTATCACTAGTTAAGGAGTCTAGTCATTAAATAATCTGCAAAATAAGGTCATAAAGCTAACTATCACTAATGGTGGAGTAAAACCATATACAACTATCACTATTAAAGGAGTAAGTTCATTATTAAGTGGCATTTATAGAGTCTTATTTTAGTTATAACGCATGTTTATCCCAATTTAGTGATCTTTTAACAGTCTAATACTCCTGAAAAAGTGATAGTTCATAAATAAATAGTGATCCTTACTCCTCGAAACGTGATAGTTAAGTCAAAATCTCTCTTTATATTATATCGACTCCCCTTAAAGTGATAGTTAGACTCCTGAAAAAGTGATAATTAAGTAAACAACTAGTGATAGTTAGACTCCTGAAAAAGTGATAGTTTAGTAAGCTACTAGTGAGGATTAACTCCACGAATAGTGATTATTATTGTCAAATTTTGTTGATATAGGTGGGATTATCCTCCTTGAAAACAATTAAACATTAAATCAATTTATTAAATAAAATAAATATATATGTAAAACATAGGTAATTTAGAACTAAAAACCATATAAATCTTACATATAAATATCTAACACTCAATTACTTTATCATTACTTATTAACTATCACTAATTAAGGACTACATTACTTTAAATGAAGTAAACTATACAGCTGCTTTTTCTGCAAAAATTTCCTTCAATAGGCTTCTATCTTATTCTTTTATTCTAATTTTTCAATTTACCTTCTAAAAAAAGTAGTAACTGTATTTGATTCTTTTCTTTTTGTTTCATTTGAGAAAATTCAATTTTCACTGTAGATTTCACTAGAATTATATTCCTTCTTTAACCATTGAATGTTTATTTTACGACGACCTTACTAATCTCAACCTACTTTCCAAATGCTCATCGTTATTCAATTTAAACACCTTTTCTTTTTTAGTTTATTTATATAAAAAAATGAGAATAATAGAGACGTTTGAAAATATATCCTAATCATTCTCATCTGTAACCACCGTCATCAATACCTTTAAAAAAATTTTAAAAAAATTGAAGTCTATAAATTTAATTTTTTATTGTGGTAATTAACAGCATATTAAATTATTAAACAAGTTTATCTGAAACATATATATATAATATAAAAACTTTATTAAAAGATTGTATTTATTCGGGTTCAAATTTTGAATCCCCCCCCATTCAAAATTTGAACCCCTGTTACCACCATTCAAAATTTTAAAGGGGGGATTCAAAATTTGAATCCCCTATTTCTGTGGATAACTATATCTTTTTTCTAGGGTTCAAAATTTGAACCCTACCCCATTCAAAATTCGAATCCTAGGATTCAAAATTTGAACCCTAGATTTAAAAAATTGAATCCTATGATTTAAATTCTGAACCCCTATTTATTAAAAAAATAAAAAATCTCTCCAATAAGGCTAGAAGAGATTTTCAAAACCAATATCTAATTTTTTTTGCTACCCTCTTTTTACCCAATTCATAAGGGCTTTTTTATGATAATTCATTTTTTTCTCTAAAGGTATCATCAAACATTCGTCTTCACAATCAGATATAAAAATTCTATTTTTAGAAATGTAAATCTATGCCAATGATATTTTGCTAATAGATATATTCTATTAATGGTGCTCCTCCATCATAATATTGCTATATAATGTTAAACTAAATTTCACCTGCAACCGCGTATTCTAGCTCGTTAAAATGTGGATCCAACTCCCGAAGCTCTTCTTGAATTTGCTCATCATAACGAGTTACTAGCCAATCCTTTTGAAACTCATTTGTTGCATATATAAAGTACTTATTTCCTTCTTTAATGCAATATGTCCCTCTTAACCAAGTATCAAACGAAGGTTTTGAAATTTTAGTCTCCATCCCTTTTAAGACACCTTGCCAAACAATAATATCTTGTTCTTTTAAATGTTTTGGTTGAATGACAAATGAAAGCGACCTCATTTTTTCTTTTTGAACACTTGTTTCTTGTACTTTTTTTGCTTTGTTTAACAGTTCTCTGAAGATGTCTTCGTAGCTGACTGAATCTAGAAGATCAACAGACTCAGAATTTGCTATCATATGAGCTACATATTCATCGTGATCCTCTCGAAGTAGTTTAGGAAGACCTATTTTTTCTTTCTTCAATGCTTTTTTTATATGAGGTTCAAATGCATCATCAATCACAATTGACGGGTCCCCGCTTAATAATTTTTCGGTTAGTAATGGGACCTTTTTTCTAATTTTATAAATAGGACTTTCTTCAAGGTTATCTCTATCTTCATTGATCACATTAAACTTGTAGATAAAACCATATCTCTCGAGTATCTCTAAATAATTTCTTACCGTATTTTGTGACTTATTCATTTTCAAAGAAATTAGCTCAAGATTAGGATAACACCAATCCTTCTTACCATATGCATATCGCTTTAAGTGAGCATATAGGGCTAATCCCTCAGCGTTAAGGTAATATGACCAATAATCAAAAAGGTAATTATTTAGAACCGTGATCTCACCATCTACATAAGGGATATGGTGACCATACATGTCCAAAGATAATCCTCTAACTTCATCTTCTGTGAAAACCCGCTTTTCTAATTCTGGTACAAAATATGTTTCGAATTCTAGCCCCGAGTCTTTCCCTTTTTTTGAGCGTTGTCTTGGATATTTATTACCTGTTTCAACATATCGATAATAAGTAAGCTTATCTGTTCGCCCTTTTAAATTTATATAATCGTCAGACATAAAAATATCCCCCTTTCCCACCCACACAAGTCAATAGGAAATTAGAGGAATTTCTACCTTGTATATTTGTAAGCGTATGTGATACAATTAAGTTGTTAAAACAAGTAAGAAATCCCGCCTGTTTCGGTTTCATATAATCTTCTCAGTCCCAAACTGTTCATATTATATGGAATGGTATGGTGTGTTTTTTATGTATACGTTAACTTTTTACATCTTTTAGCCTATTTCTTAGAATAATACTCATAGATTGCTAACTATTATATATTATCAGATATTTTGACAAAATTCTAGAAACTTTGACATGGCCTTTTAAGAGAAAAAATCCCCTAAAATTGACACACTCACCTTTTGTGTAGTGTACTCATTTAGGGGATTTTCCTCTAGAATATTTAATTATCTATAAGAATAGCACTACTTTTATTGTAAATGAAAAAGATAGGAATTATTGAAATTCTTCTCGCCACGCCATAATTCACGGCCACCTATAAGAAACTTTATTCGCATGAGTCTTTTGATCTATTAATTACAAGACACCTGGGTCTTCACTATATTGCAAAGCACGTTCTAAAGTATCTCCATTATCTAATGTTAAAATGTCTTCTACTGTTAACTTTAATTCAGAACGCAAGTTGTGATTCAGCCTTTATACCTTCATATAGATTCACGTTTCCATTACTATATCAGCATAATTTGATTGAAGATATAGATTCTGGTATACCCAAAATTTATCTCAGCATACATGGGCTATACATCTGTTTCTGATTGACTCACTGATAAAAAAACTTTTTCAAAGGTTAAAATTGATGTCATATTATTATTCGGTTTACACCGAATTTTTTTTTTCACTTTTTTAAATATACTTGAGAATGAGTACTTGATAGTCTATTTGGAATATTTTATACTTGTGAATTGGGTTCGGATACAAATAAGCAAAAAAATAAGCAGTTTGAACTATGTATTTTGTTCCGACAATTTTTTATTCTTTTTCAAACTGATAATATACTAAACTTATGAACACAGTACTTTATACTTACTACTTTTGGAAGGTGCATCTATGCTAAGTTTGACAGATGTAATAAAACAGTTAGCCTTTAACGCTTTCTTTTTACTTTGCTTATCGCTTATCTTCCATCTATGGAATGAAAGAAAAAAGCGGAGTTCACTACCTATCAAATTCTTTATCCTGTTATGTTCAGTGATCTCAATCTTCTTTAGTATGATTTTTGAAGTAAATATCAGTGACTCATTGTCACTTAACATAAGTCATGTTCCTCTACTAGTCGTGGCTTTATATTGTCAACCAATTATGACGATAATACTTTCAATCTTTTTGTTTTGTATACAAGCTGTATTAAATAAAGAAATACTGGTTACGATTTCGATTCTTATAGTTGTTCTTCCTCCTTTGCTGTTTTTTGTAAAAAAGAAATTTTCAAATTGGTCAACAGCTAGCAAAGTAGGTTGGTCATTCGTTTTTGCATCAGTATTTTCTTTTCTTATTATTTTAATGAAAATGACCTATTCACATCTTAGTCTAATTCCTTCCTATGTTTGGTTTGTTTTTATTGTTTTTCCTTCCCTTGTTACTGCCATCATAGTCTATATCTCGGAAGTAATGTTAAATAACGTTTTACTAAAACAAGAAGCTGTTAAGAATGAAAAAATGGCCGTTATTGGCCATCTAAGTGCTTCAGTAGGGCATGAGCTTAGAAACCCCTTAACGGTGGTAAGAGGAGTTCTTCAACTATTAAATACTGATGAAGAAGAGAAAGAGGATTTTTATGACAAACGAAAAAACTTGTTTGACCTCGCCCTTTCAGAGCTCACTGCTGCAGATAAAATAATTGGGGAATATCTCACCCTTGCTTCGCCAGCTCCTGAAAAAATCGAGAAAATTAATGTAACAACTGAGATTGGGGCTACATTACAAATGCTTAAACCCTTATTAAATATGAACACTATAGAAATTGAAACTCAATATAAAGATAGATCTGCCAATATATTAGGGGAAAGCCCAAAATTTCGGAAAACTCTTTTGAATATATTAAAAAATGCCGTGGAAGCCATTCCTACTGAAGGAAAAATATGTATAAGTGAGTATACCAATAAAAATAAAGTTTATATTCAGATCTCTGATAATGGGGTGGGCATGAGTACTGAACAGCTTAACCGTTTAGGGGAGCCGTATTTTTCAATCAAAGGAAAAAACGGAACAGGTCTTGGTATGATGGTGGTGTACTCTATCGTAAAAAGTTTAAGGGGGTCCATTAAGGTTCAGAGTCAGAAAGGAAAAGGAACCCGTGTTTTACTATCTTTTCCGATTGAAAAGTAAAAATGGGCTTCTATTGCAATCATAACCATTCGAGAAAAGAAGTGAACCAAGACGGTAGACATATAAAAACTTAAGCAACTTGATGAGCCTGGGCGATATTCTACTGAACCCAGGTCTTTTAATTTTGATTTAATGCAATAAAAACTTTTGAATCTATGTACTCCTTCCAACTCACGCAACCAAAGGGCACAAAGTGTCTGCAATATATGTGATAAGCAAATTGGTGTTGTAGGGAATACATCTTTTAAAATCAATTTGTCAATTTTTTCGTTTTTCTTGGATAGTTTTGAACTACTTTCTAAAATAATGTTTCGAACATCATCAATTCATCAACGATATTCTCGTAGTACATAAAAATTAATTCTTTGCCCTTTTCTTTATAAGGATCCAAAACCCTAAATTCTACATCTTCACCATGGTTAAGCCTATGTTGAAAAAATTTATAGTTTTCTCCAAAGAGTTGGTGATTTTTTCCGTTTATTGCACCTTCTTCGATGTGATTCATTTCATATTAGTCCATTTTGCAACTGGGGGCTCATATAGCCAATCTTTTTTTACAAGTAGCTTAAAAACATCTTGAGAGAAGTCCTCAACATCTTTAATCAATTTTTTCAGACTTTTTATATGATCATTTTTATAACTCGAGGTCACAGCACTTTGTAAATTATTTATACCTACAGGATTTAAAAACATTATTAAATTTACAACTATTCGATCAGATAATGGTGCTGTATTTGAGGGAAAAACCAAAGACTCTAACCCCGTTGAAATTGATACGCCATTTTGTTTAAAAAGATCAGATATAACTGAAACCTGATTAAATGCAAGCTTTTTCCCTTTTATTATTAATTCCTTGGTGTTTATATCACTAACAGTTTCTACAAAACCAGTACATAACGCTAAACCAACATTATTACATTGCAAGGAACTAGATAAATGAGATAACTCAACTATGTTTAAAGGTCTTTTCTGTGTTGAAGCTACTTTTAATAAGTTGTCTTTTCTTACTTCTGGCTCTGTAAAAGCAAATGATTTATTCTGTAGAAGCTGCTTATTTTGTAATAATTCGAATAATAGTAAGTCAATTTTCGATAGCTTGTTTATTATGTCCATATAAAAAACTTTTACTTTATAATTTGTAAGTTCTGAGTACTGTATCACTAACTCTCGCAACCCATTTCCGGTAATGTGCTTTAATATTTCAATGATTAATTGATCTGAAAAAAGTCTAGAATTAATATGTAGTATATCTTCTTCAGTAAAGAAATGAATGCTGTTATATTGGTTTTCAGTAAGGAATCTCTCTGCCTCCTTTTCTTGATACGTAGACAATGATAATATTTCTTTTAAAATATTTTTCAATTCGTCGTCTTCAGCTGTTGCTTGAAAATATTTCAAAATAACATTTACCATATTTGAACTTGATTGTAGATACCATAGAAAACCTAGTTCGTTTACGTTCATTTTTCATTTCCCCTTAACGTTTAGTCTCATTAATAGGTTGTAATTAAATTTTGAATTTATTCTTTATTTTTTAATATTCTTTTCTGTATTTATGGCTGTGCTGTAAGTCAACCAGACCATTTCACACGGAACATATTAATAATTTATGAGAATAACAACTGTTTTAATGTGAGATAATATAATCACTATATAAGGTTTATGCAATATGCTTAAAAGAGGTGAATAAAATTCACAAGCTGATCCTGATAAACTAGCACTACTTACGGCACTTCAAGAGGGTCTTTTGTTAACTCAAGTACAACGAAATCCCAGACCAATTATCATTTGATTAGTACAATGATGAAACACATATACTCTTTCAAAAAAATATAAAAGCATTCGCATTAGGATTGATCTATACTTTATTAAATGCTTAATAGATTTCCATAATGATTTAATTAATCTTGCGAATAGCTTAAGGAAAGAATTATATAAGAGTGGGTATTTTGTTGGCATCCAGCGTGTTGGGAATCAATCTCTTTTCCTAGGGATACACTCCATAAGTGTTTCAGTAGAGACAGGAATTCGATGGAGTGTAATGTTCTCGAATACTTTCTTAATTTACTCCTCTTCAACACATGCCGAAGAGTAGACTGACACTTTGCTGCAAAATTGTGCTTGAATATAAAAAAGTCACCATCTTTGGAGTGAGGGTGACTTTTTTAAAAGACAACTTTATAGAATATGGAACTTGTCTAAATGGTGGATTTATAATCATTTCCGCTATTGCGCTTAATGGTCTTCATTAAACCTCTCCCGATATTTCCAGCTGAAAAAATGGACTACTTTTTTCACCAATACTCATTCCTTTCCAAATTTAAGCTGTAAGAAGTTTAAAGATGCTTTTTTTAGCTTTTTCCTATGCTTTTAAATTTTTTTAAATGGTTCTAGTACTGACTTCAAAAAATCAGCAAGGAAGAGTCGTATTATTTTCACTTTTTTAACCATTAGCTTAAACCATTGCCTTCTCTCTTGCTGTCATCATCATGTCCATCAACTCTTTTCAATCAAATTTATTCTATAAATGATTGAGATTCTTCTTAAAATGGAAGAAGAAAGATGCATGTTGCATCTTTCTTGCTTAACTTAATTTTCAAAGGAAGCTCCTATAAGATTTAGGATTTCATCCACTGTTTTTGCAGTGGCCATTTTTTCAACGTTTTCCATTTCAGAACAGGTAATAGCAATTGCAGACAGGATTTCTAAATGTCCGCCATCCTTCCCAGCAATACCGAAGATTAAACGAACTTTTTGTCCATCGTAATCAATGCCCTCTGGAATTTGAATGATGGTGACGCCTGATTTTCGAACACTTTTCTTTGCTTCATCTGTACCATGAGGTATTGCTACCCCGTTCCCCATATAGGTAGTTGTTATTTTGTCTCTTTCAATCATCGCCTCAATATAAGATTCATCTACATAACCACCATCTACTAAAACCCTTCCTGCAAATCGAATGGCTTCTTCTTTGGAAGAAAATTGTTGATTTAAGAAAATGTTTTCTTTCCTTAAAACATCTTGATTGGTTGATAGTGACTGATCTACCTTCTCTTTACTAGGTTTCTCAACAACAACATCCTCTGTTTTTAGACGTTCGATCAATTCATCATATTTTGGACTTGATAAAAAGTTATCAACTGAAATATGATATGCATTCGGTACTTTTTGTTTTGCACGTGGTGTTAGTTCCTCTTGTGTAATAACAAGTTTTGCATCACTAGGAAGGTTGCTTATAGCTGTGTTCGTAACCTTCATATTTAATCCAGCTTCTTTGACTTTTTTTCTTAAAAGTGAAGCACCCATTGCACTTGAGCCCATTCCAGCATCACATGCAAAGATGATATGGTTGTAATCCTTAGGGTTTAGTTCCTTGCTTGATTTATTAGAAGTTAGAGCACTTGCAACACTACTTTTCCTACCTTTCATGGTTTGCATTTTTTCAGATGCTTCTTCAATACTTCCATCTTTTGCTTTGCTTGTTTTTAAGATAAGTGAAGAAATAACCAGCGAAACTAACGCTGCCACTAATACGCCAGCGATATTTGCAAAGTAGTTTCCAGAAGGTGTTACAGCAAGAATTGCTAGGAAACTTCCTGGAGAAGCTGGAGCTACTAGACCTCCACCAAGAACGGATAAAGTAAATACTCCACTTATTCCACCTAGAATAACAGCAATGAATAACAGTGGATTCATTAACACATACGGGAAGTATATTTCATGGATTCCACCAAAGAAATGAATAATACTAGCACCAGGAGCTGTCTGTCTTCCTGTACCCTTCCCAAAGAAACAGTAGGCTAACAGAACCCCAATACCTGGTCCAGGGTTTGCTTCAAGCAGGAATAAGATGGATGCTCCAGTTTGTTTTACCTGTTCAATACCAATTGGTGATAATACACCATGGTTAATAGCATTATTTAAAAAAAGTACTTTTGCTGGTTCAATTAAAATACTTGTTAACGGTAGTACACCTACATCTAGCATCCATTCCACTCCAAGCACTAACCATCCAGTAAGCGTACTTACTCCTGGCCCAATTAACGAGTATGAAAGAATAGCAAGTATGCCACCTAGAATCCCGGAAGAAAAGTTATTTGTTAACATTTCAAAACCGGTTTTGATTTTTCCTACTAATAAAAAGTCAAACTTCTTGATGACCCATCCACCAATCGGACCCATGATCATAGCTCCTAGGAACATTGGTATTTCTGCTCCAACGATAACCCCCATTGTCGCAATAGCACCAACGACACCTCCACGAGTGTCATAAATAAGTTTACCTCCAGTGTACCCTATTAATAAAGGCAATAAATACTTTACCATTGGGTCCACTAATGATGCCAATTCCTTATTTGGAATCCACCCTGCATCAATAAATAGAGCAGTAATTAATCCCCACGCTATAAACGCTCCAATATTTGGCAATACCATCGAACTTAGAAAGTTCCCAAACTTCTGAACCCCTACTTTAATTCCACCTTGACCTTGTTTAACCATTTTGACCCACTTCCTTTTTACTTTCTAAAGGTAATTTAATCTTAAAAAATATACCGCTTTCAAACCATAAAAAGTACAACTGATTTTGTCTCACATTCCCTCGCTAAAACTTTTTAGTAGTTTATTCGCATATTTTATCCTTGATGTTATTAAATATGAGGCATGATCAACACCAGACATAACTTCATTCAACATTGTGAACAAATTCTAGGACTGGTTTAAGATATCGTCTAGGTCTTTGGCTCGCAATTTTTCTTTTCCAATCCTTAACATAAGGACCACTTCTTGCTCATCACTGATTATTAATATCTTCTTCACAGCATTTGAATCAAAATCCTAATAGCAGGGACAGGTTTCCCATCTTTTTTCTTCGCAACAAGCATAAATATCTTTTCAAAGGAAGATACATTCATGTATCTTCCTTTGAAACACTTCACACCTAGTTTAAATAATGGAATATATATTTAATCTCATGATCATCCCCTTGTTTGTTTAGGAATCCTACATCATGAGGCCTTGGTTAATTTTTGGAGCGTGCTTATAAGCACTATTTTTATTACGTACATTGGAATAATTCTTTTTGATGTGTTATAAAAATTAACATTTATTGCTAAAATTAATCAAACTACTCACCCCCTTTTAAAATTTTTATATACAAAAAAAAGCAACCTTTGGATAATGTTAAAGAAAGCATACATAAAATATGACTTACTATCGATCACAAAGATTGCTTGTTGTTTGCAGAGTGAGCGGCAAACCGAATATAAGGTTGGAAAATCAGGAAAAAAGTTGCCTTTTTATCCAAATAAATAAAAAAACTTGTCTCAAGAAGAACAAGCTTTCTTTATTAATAAAACCCTTTCATTTTGAGGAAGTTGGTATTGTCGTGATAAAGGATTCCTTTACCTCTTTATTATTAATACTTTTATATATTTTTGGAGTGTTTATTCCAATCCTTTAAATTAATCTTAACAATACTTTTCTGGATTGTCTAATCCAATTTTTGGACCACCTAAAAACTCCTCAAAGTAAAAGATTTTATATTACTAGTTTATAATTCATTATTGTAAAAACTATTATCCATCTTCACCATCTTTTCTTAATGGGCATTACCCCAGAAGTTCTTCATGTAATTAATGCCCAATAAAAGGTACAATCTTTTATTGAAAAATGTGGACAAACTATTAGCTGGTTTATTTTATATACAACATTCCACAAACATAAATTCAGCTTTTGACACAAGCAATAATGTAAGAGATGTTATTAGTAGGTGATACTTACCCGTGATTTTATATAATCACTTGCTTTTAACTGTTTAAATGTAAATTCTGCTGTATCCAATACATTTATTTTTATTCCATCCACTAGCAAAAAATCACGTTTCACTCGATATACACCTAATCTTTCTCTATAAGATAAATACGTTGGACATACAATGATCCATACGAGTGTTGATTGTTTAAACATTTCATACACCTTATTGTGCTCTTTCGCTGCAAGGGTTGACCTCTGCTTTGATTCACTTAATTGATAACGCAGAAAATTGGGCTTGTCTCTACTTTGCAGAATACTTGCAGTTCCTATTGTTATTATTCGTTTCATACCTTCGTTTTCCATCGCTTCGTAATAAGTGGCATACTATGTGATAGAGTGATTGTGCCAGCAGTATTTAGTGCACTAATAACTATAATCAATTCCATGCATTGCACGTACTATTTAAAACATTCCTTTGAATAATGGTTAAATTTTCACTATTTATTTGAATCTTTTCTGGAGTGCGGATTAATACAGTAACATGATGTCTTTTCATGAGGGCATATGTTACTATTTGACTTCAAACTCGTCCAGGCACCTAAAATCAGAATATTCAAAAGTAAAATCCTGTTATTTCGTCTATCTTATTGTTAGATTTGGAATTGTTTGTACAGTTTTGCTTTTTTTTCAAATAGTTTCTTTATTGCTTGAAATGAAGGGCTCAGACTCATTGTCAGACTTCTTTGAAGAATAGGAAGCAGAAAAGTACCTGTCCAGAAATTTATCTAAAATAATGTGCAAGGCATTAGGAAAAAAAGGTAGAGAATATCATACTTCCCTACTTTAAAAGAGTAATTGTATAAAAAATTTATAATTCCTATCCATCATAAACTTCTCTTTTTTTCTCATCTTCCTCGAATATGTCGTCGGTAACTTTTTCAATTTGAATATTTGTAGTGCGGATAAAATTTATGGTTTCGTGCTCTACATCCAACTGCTGGACAATACCTACCATGGTTGGATATTTTTGAATATGCTCTTCAAAGCATGTTTGAAAGTCTTCGCCCGCAACATGGATCTCCCTCGTAGGAGCACCCATTTGATTTTCGTCTATATATGTAATAATAAATTCTTTCATAATAACCTCCAAGAAAACAAATTTTTTAATTAGGTAAAGCTCGGAAAATACAGATGCACGTAGGAGATCTTATTGTTCATTTATATCCAATCCAGATAACTTTAAAGAAAGTTCATCTAACACTAAAAATACACAACCAAAAACAGTTCTGTAATCGATATAGTCTCCCATAACTTCAACATTAATCTCAATAATATTCCTTTTATTATGTATATATTTTTCTTCAATTTGATTAAAATTAATACTTATAACTGATACACTAATTTCCTCTAAGGATTTTTTTAGCTCTCTTTCAAATATTGAATTAATAAAGTTTTCCCTGAAGAAAATACGAATAGTAAAGTTCATTTTAGATCCTCTTTCTACAAATGGTTTGTCAAATTTGCCTTACTTAACCTTTTTAATACTTCTGTATCTTTTATCTCATTTAACTTATTCAACTGAACTTTATTGTAGCGAATAAAAAAAGCGATCCTTTAAGTATCGCTTTTTACATTATTGCCACGTTTGTGAACTAAATGTGGGGTTTTTTTCATCTTCTGTATTAGCCTTTTCTAACAATGAAAAGAGAACCTCAATAAAAGATAGATACTCGGTCTTTTCTTTGTGTTCTCGTTTTTATCGTTCATTCCATTAATTTGAATTGTTAAAAAAAATGGCCATAATTTTTTATTCGAAGCAAAAATTTCAGGTGCTTTCTACCATCTCTTAGTTGGCCAGTATTAACGGTACCGTTCCTCTTTAAATGGATTGGCTGTCATGGAATAGCCACGCTCTTCCCAAAAGCCAGCCTCGTCTTCTATCATAAACTCAATCCCAGAAACCCACTTTGTGCCTTTCCATAGATAAAATACTTCTGGTGGAATAAACCTTAGTGGATATCCGTGTTTTGGATCTATATCATGCCAATCATGATTTTTATCCTTCCAACGGTATACAAACAAAGAATCGTCCTCTAATAAAAGTTCTAGCGGCAGGTTTGCAGAATAACCAAATCTGTCCCCATTGTAGTAACCGTAAATTTTAACGTACTCTACGCCTTCATTAATTTCAACAAACTTCAATAACTCTCTAAGTGCAATTCCTTCAAAAGTTGTATCAAATTTAGACCATGCGGTAACACAATGCATATTAACGCTTGATATGGTCTTTGGAAGTTCCATGATTTCCTTATAGGATAAGGACTTTTCATTCTTCACCTCACCAAAAAGTTTGAAATACCATGTGGTTTCATTGAACTCAGGAACATCCCCTGTGTGCAAAATTGGCCATTTTTCTGTTTCGAATTGGCCAGGTGGAAGCATATTTTCCATTTTACATCATCCCTTTTTCATCTTTACTGTAAATTAAACCAAAATTCTTTGTATAGTATGCTTTTAGAATAATGAAATCATACAGCAATGAAATCCATTATAGGTTTACCTAAAACTGGAACCAATATATTCCCATAAAATCATAATCCACTATCCTACATCATTATTTAGTTTAATTATTTCCATAAAAAAACGTTTATCCTCTTGGATCAACGCTCCTTGACAGTATAAGTTCCAATATTCATAATCCTATGTTTAGGATCAAGTAAAAAGGTCGCCTCCTACTATAAAAGGCGCCATATTGGAAAAACGTAATAGAAACCCGATTGCAAATTAGCTAATTTTTTAATTTACGCCATCTGCAAAATGAAAAAGTGGTCAAAAGGAATGTAAACTTAGCTCTTTTTTCCTATAAGGAATAGTTACTTCGTTAAATAATTTAGTTCATTATTCTAGTGTAAGGAAATTACTTAATTAGTTCTTCATTGAAACCCTATTCATTAATCGCTTTAGCTTATTTTCTGTATCTGTTTCCTCTACTGGTGTATAGACACTGCACCGTAAATCCATATCACCTTGAACCTGAAGAGAGGTTAAATTAAACAACATTTTACCTGCTTTTGCATGTCTGAATTCTATGATTAGTTCTGGAGCTTTACTTACTTGACTCTGTTGCCAGAAATTCTGAAATTCAGGATGGGCATCACTCATTTCCTCTATAAATTGGTTGTACCACTCATCTCCTAAATAGTGCCCATAATAGGTACGAAAAATCGCTAGAAATCCTTTCGCAAAATGTTCCCAATTAACGGCCAATGCTTTAAACTCTTTCCTCGCGAACACTAAACGAATTAAATTTCTTTCATCTTCTGGGATTTGTTTAAAATCTAAAAAAACAAGAGCCGCAGCAAGGTTCCAGCCTACAATATGACAATGCCGATCGGTAATAATCGTCGGACAATAGGTTAACTCAGCAAGGATTCTTTTTAAAGAAGGACTCAGTGCTGTTTGCAGATTCCCTGGATTGGTCATCTCTGATTTAGTCCCTAATGCGAGGTTATATAAATAATCGCGTTCATCATTATTTAATTGCAAAGCTGTAGCAATACAATCAAGGACGCTTGAAGATACTTTTATATCTCTCCCTTGTTCTAGCCATGTATACCAAGTCGTACTTACACCTGCTATTTGTGCAACCTCTTCCCGCCGTAATCCTGGTGTCCTTCGCCGGGTACCTGCAGACAAACCAATTGATTCTGGTTTAATTTGAGAACGCTTTGTTTTTAAAAATGTGGACAAAGATTCAAGTCTGGTTTTTTCATTCATTGTGCAAGCTCCTCATCATGACAATAATCTAGTAGTAATTATACTAGGATAAACTATCACTTGTAATAGGATAAATATATTGTAAAGTAATAATAAAATCTAAATGTGGAGGGATGAATATGGAAAGAGTTGTGATTACGGGAATGGGGATCATTTCTCCCATAGGGAACGACATCGAAACCTTTTGGAACAGTTTGATAAATGGTGTATCTGGAATCTCAGCTATCAGCACCTTTGATGTGACTGAACATAAAACGAAAATTGCAGGGATTGTAAAAGAATTTGATGCAGACAAGGCTGTAGGAAGGAAGCAAGCAAGGAGTTTGGATCGTTTTGCGCAATTTGCTTTGGATGCGGCAGAGCAAGCTTGGGTAGATTCTGGACTTGGCCAGAATTGTGTTGATAAAGAACGGCTAGGTGTCTATGTTGGTTCAGGTATAGGGGGGATTGAAACCTTAATACAAAATGTTGATGTCCTTAGAAAGAAGGGTCCAAGAAGAGTTAGCCCAATTTTAGTACCTGCCATAATGGCTAATGCTGCCGCAGCGCAAATTAGTATCAAGTGGAACGCAATGGGACCATCACTATCGCCTGTTTCTGCATGTGCCATTGGAAATACAGTGATTGGCGAAGCTTTTAGACTCATTCATAATGGAGAAGTCGACGTTATGTTTGCAGGTGGATCAGAGGCAGCGATAACAGACTTATCAATCGCAAGCTTTAGTAACGCAACGGCTTTATCAACTAGAAACGATGAGCCTACAAAAGCAAGTCGTCCGTTTGATGAAAAAAGAGATGGATTTGTGATGTCAGAGGGAGCTGGAATTCTAATCTTAGAATCTTTAACTCATGCTTTACGTAGAGAGGCAAAGATTTATGCAGAAGTTATTGGTTATGGGGCAAGTTCAGATGCACATCATATCGTTGCTACACATCCGGAAGGTAAAGGGGCCTATCTAGCAATGAGATCAGCTTTAAAAAATGCCAACATATCGCCTGAAGAAATTAATGTTATTAGTGCCCATGCAACAAGTACAAAAGTGGGAGACATCTCCGAAAGTATGGCAATTAAGCAATTGTTTGGCCAACAAGCCTATCAGATTCCAGTAACAGCTAACAAATCAATGCTTGGGCATATGCTTGGAGCAGCAGGCGGGGCAGAAGCAATTGCATTAGCGATGAGCCTAAAGGAGGACATCATTCCTCCAACCATTAACTTAGAAAATCCTGACCCATTATGTGATCTTGATTATGTACCCTCTACTGCTCGCCAAGTGAAATTAAATACGGGTTTATCTAACTCATTTGGTTTCGGAGGTCATAATGCAGCTATTGTTTTAAAGAAATACGAGTAAAATTAAACTTCCTCTTGTGAATCTAACCGTTTCTAGGTAACGGTTAGATTTTTTACGTTAAAAGGCCGATTGTTAAAAAGAAAGGGATGACAAACCATTCTCGGATCGTTAAATACTATAACCATCAAATTTTGATTTCCCCCAAAGATTGCTCTCTTCTCCATTACTACTAGAACGTAGTTAAATTAAAGCTGAAATAAATACTTTCATTATCCACTGCCAACTAATTATATCGGATGAAATATGGCCACTCTATCTTTTGTGTTATTTGTTTGTAAAAAATCACACATTCAAATAATAAAGATTGTAAGCGAAAGTCATTCTCTACAGGTTAGGCTGTAAATTCACGAGCTTATGAAGCAATTTTAAAAAAATATTTCTACATAAAGGGCATGAGTCAAGAGAGAGTAAAAGCTATGAAATAGGATTCCATCCTGGTTTTTATTGTTTTACTGGCTTATTCATGTCTTTATTTCTTGTGACTTTATATTAGAGCGTGCTGCTCTTCCCTTACATATCTACCGAAAATGAATAAATACTCAAGTAAACCATCTTACCTAGTACAGTTAATTCAAATAAATAATAAGGGGAAATGAACATGGCAGAAAAAACTTTTAAAATTTCAAGTGAGTCAGGTATTCATGAAAGACAAGCGATATTATTTGTACAGGCTGCTAGTAAACATAATTCAGATATGCAAATTGAACACAACGGGAAATCAGTAAACTTATAATCAATCATGGGTGTCATGTCTCTTGGCTTTGGACAAGGTGCTAGTATAAAAATAATTGTTCAAGGTTATGATGAGGCAGAAGCTATCGCAAACATTACAGAAATTATGACAAAAGAAGGACTTGGTGAATAAATGTCAAATATCATTAAAGGAATAGCTGCTTCTGCGGGAATTGCAATCGCAAAAAGTTTTCGTTTGGAGCATCCTGATTTAACTGTTGAAAAACAAACAATCAGTGATAAAGATGCTGAAATCAAACGCTTTGAGGAAGCGGTTCATCAATCAAAAGAAGAATTAGAAGTGATCAAGAATCGTGCAAATGAAGAACTGGGAGAAGACAAGGCAGCAATCTTTTCTGCCCATCTTCTAGTTTTAAGTGACCCAGAGCTTCTTAATCCAATAAAAGATAAAATTAAAGCTGAAAATGTAAATGCTGAATTTGCGTTGCAGGAGGTTGCAACCATGTTCATTAAAGTGTTTGAAGGAATGGAAAACGAATATATAGCAGAGCGCGCATCCGATATTCGAGATGTAACAAAACGTGTTTTAACACATTTATTAGGGGTTACCGTTTCAAATCCAAGCATGATTTCAGAAGAAGTGATTATTATTGCCGAGGATTTAACTCCTTCAGACACAGCTCAATTGAATAGAAAGTATGTAAAGGGCTTTACCACAGATATTGGCGGCCGTACTTCACACTCCGCTATTATGGCTAGATCCTTGGAAATTCCAGCTGTTGTTGGTACAAAAGCAGTTACTTCTGAAATTGAAAATGGTGTGATGGTCATTGTTGATGGACTTGATGGTGGTGTAATTATAAATCCTTCAGAAGAAGTTTTAGCTAAGTACCGTCAAAAGAAAGAGCAATATGAAGTGCAAAAAACTGAATGGGCTAAATTGAAAAATGAAGAAACCGTTACAAGTGATGATCAGCATGTAGAGCTTGCTGCTAATATCGGAACACCAGAGGATGTAAAAGGTGTACTAGATAATGGCGGAGAGGCGATTGGGCTCTATCGCACAGAATTCCTATATATGGGGCGTGACCAGCTTCCTTCAGAGGAAGAACAATTTAAATCCTATAAAACGGTTCTTGAAAAAATGGAAAGCAAGCCTGTTGTCGTTCGTACATTAGATATTGGTGGGGATAAAGAGCTTCCATATTTAAATCTTCCGAAAGAACTTAATCCGTTTTTAGGCTTTAGAGCGATTCGTCTTTGCTTAGAGGAACAGGATATTTTCCGTACTCAATTACGTGCTTTACTTCGTGCAAGCACATATGGAAATCTAAAGATAATGTTTCCAATGATTGCAACGCTTGATGAGTTTAGACAAGCAAAAGCCATATTATTTGATGAAAAAGAAAAACTTGTTGCAAACGGCACTACTGTATCGGATTCAATTGAAATAGGAATCATGGTTGAAATTCCGTCCACTGCCGTACTAGCTGACCAATTTGCTAAAGAAGTGGACTTCTTTAGCATAGGAACAAATGATTTGATTCAATATACCATGGCTGCTGACCGTTTAAATGAACGTGTGTCGTATCTTTATCAACCATATTCTCCTTCTATACTACGCCTCGTATCAATGGTTATTGAAGCAGCTCATAAAGAAGGTAAATGGGCAAGTATGTGTGGAGAAATGGCCGGCGACACGATTGCAATACCAATTCTTCTTGGTCTAGGATTAGATGAATTTAGTATGAGCGCAACTTCCATTTTACCTGCACGTACTCAAATAAAAAATCTTTCTAAGGCAGAAATCGCAAACTATAAAGAAAAGATTCTTTCAATGAGCACAACAGAAGAAGTCGTTGAGTTTGTAAAAGCAAACTTTTTGACATAAAAAAACGAGTCTAACTTTTTAGGGTTAGACTCGTTTTATATAATTTTTAAAAGGTTTATACAACTGTTTAGGGGTAGGGTCCTTTACGATGAAAAACTTCTGCTCTTACTTAATATGGCTTGAATCCTATTTTGAAATGCTAGTTTTTGACTTAAGGTGTTCTGGTACTACTCCCTAGTGATTATTTTCAATAAACCTGTCCCCGCTCAGCCTTTAAAACGTATCATTTCTTTTTCAGACTTAATCCAAGATTTTGTAGGCTCTATAGGTAACTGAAACGCTTGTTTAGTAATAGTTGATGTTTTTATATACCAGGCTTATAGTAAAAGTTATTACCTTCCTTATTGATACAAGGGATTGATCAATAGATGGTAGGAATGAAGAAACAATCTTTCTAATCACTTCCTTCATACGACTGTGTTCTTTTTCAGTTAAAACTCTTGTATAAACCAATGTCATTACTCTAACTTCGCCCATTTAGAAACATTCCTTTCTGATTGTAATAAAAAAAGAATGAACCTATCCTTTATATAAAGGACAAACTCATCCTTTACTACCAATGCTTAATTTCCATTCACCAATAATTTGTATATTTGCTTTAACACTACCTTCAAAGATTTTGAGCAAACAAAAAAAGCAACCTTTGGATAATAGTAAATAGGCATACATAAAGTATGTCTTACTATCAATCACAAAGATTGCTTGTTGTTTGCTGAGTAACCGCTAACCTAATCTTAGGTTGCAATAAAAAGATAAAAAAACTAATTTAAAACAATTATATCCTACTTCTATTCACTAGAAAAGTAGATAGAGTAATAAATCTTCCTTTTCATTAATAGATATGAATATATCCTTTTTTACTGGGAATAAAGAAAGTAGGAGCTGATATAAAACATGGGAAATATAATTAGATTGAGTTCAAAAACAAAGCCTATTAAATTTGAAGATAGGAAAAAGAAGATCCAAAAAGAAACAAAACAGATAAAGGATAAATTCGAGAAGTTAAAGAACAAACGAAAGGATCTTTTTGAATAAAAAAAGCCTAATACAGTCCGTTAGGACTATACTAAGGCTTTTTGTTTTTCTATTTCATTACTTTGTTTTCTTAATTTATTTAATCGTTCTTGAAGTTGTTTATATTCCTCTAGGGTCTCTTTTTTGTGGTCGGCTCTAATCTCATTTTGGGATTTAAATTGGACTATTCCTTCTCTTCTCCCCTTTGTATAAATGTTCATAAGTTTGCCGCCCCCTTTTGTTTATTTTGAATTTCCTGTGAGAGTAAAGATAACGCATGAATTAGTCTAAATACTTCTCTTGACTCTATTATACTATTTTCTAGTAATAACTTCCATGCTTTCTCGTCGGAAATATCAAAATGAAAGTTATAAACCCAAGTTTTGTTATGTCCCATTCTCATTTTATAGGATACTATTGCATGATTCTGGTAAGGTTCATTTACTACAGGGTCGCTCAAATCTTCATTGATAACCTTAACGCATCCCCAATCCTTATATACACTAGATTTTATAGGAATCTGTTTCGGTGTAGCCCCAGTAGTACCTACATCTTCTATACAATGTAGTACATCACCACGTTTTTCATACAAAGTAAAACCTGAAACTAAATTTAAATCTTTCGTTGTAAAGAGTTCGTTCTTCATTCGGAAGAGTATTGTATTTATATCTTTAATAAGATCAATTACATAGTCAACTCCGATTAACAGCTCGTCTCTTTTTTGAATTAAGCTTTTAATGAAGTCTTCATACTCTATCGTCATTTTCTTAAAAATTTCTTCTTTTTGTTTAATTTTTTCTTCCAATAGCAAATTCTTATCTTCTAGTTGTTTTTTTTCTAGTCGCATATATGAATCTAACTTACTATCGATCATCGTATATACCTTTTCAAATTCACTGCTGTTACTCAAGATAATGCCTACATAATCGTATAAACCTTTGAAATAAAAATCAGTTTTTTCATCTAAAAAGGCAGCTTTGAATAAGTCATACTCTTGTCTTCTAAATTTCATATATGCCCCAGTATGAAAATGACCGCTTTTAAATTGGAGTAACATAGGGAAATAGAAAATTAATGAAAAGGTATAACCAAGTAAATATCCAATTACAACAGATAGAGATAAGTTTATTCCTGTTGGTAGTAATAGACTAGGGCCTAGTGAAGCACTTAAAAAAGGAATAAATGCTAATACAAGGGTTGAACTAAATACACCTTGCAAACCAACTGTAATGGATTTAATTTTACCTAAATCTCTAAACGGGCTATTTAACAACCAAAAAAACCAGTTAATATATTTCTCATCAACGTAACTGCTCTTTAATACCTCTATTGCACCATCAAATACTTTTGATAAATCTAAAAGTCTACTATGGTAAAATTTTTGTTCACTCATTTACATCCCTCCTAATCTCATACATTATTTAGGCTGTTAAAACTTTTGTCTTAACAGCCTTAAATGTTATTTATTCTCTCTAATTGACTCTTCTATTGCTATCTCTTGTAAAATTCCTACGTATCTTTCGATTCTATCATTTTTATCATTAATTAGCGCTAATATAATTGACTTTACTAAAAACACTAAAGCACTAACCATCACGGTTATCACTAGTGCATATGTCAAAAATAAATTAATTGTAGTAAAATCCTCTCTAAGACCCATAACCACTATTGAACTCCAAATGGGAATAAAAAGACTAAAATTCAAACTAAGATTCATCTCTTTTTTCATCCCATATTCTTTTACCATACTAGCAAATTCTTTATACTGGCTTGAGTGATTAAATCCCTTTTTCCCTAGCCAATGTCGTACATCCTCTTTCAATTTTACTTCAGATAGTTTACTATTCAATTTGATTTTCTCGTCTCCAACTAAATAGAAAAC
The DNA here is from genome assembly GCF_059759275.1 of Ferdinandcohnia sp. GQ5. NCBI lineage: Bacteria > Bacillati > Bacillota > Bacilli > Caryophanales > Bacillaceae > Ferdinandcohnia > Ferdinandcohnia sp. GQ5. The sequence continues at coordinate 96,815 of NZ_JCAXEW010000005.1, read as the reverse complement.
ACCAAATAGTATTAAAGTTGAAATAAACATAAAGATTGCTGTGGTATCATTTTTAGTAAAAATCCATGTTGCACACAATGAGACTACTATTACAGTCATGATTGTATGAAAGATCACAAATGGTTTTCCTAAAATTTGATATAACTTTTTCGTCTTCCTCTTCTTTAATAAATAATCTAAAAACTCTTGAATCATATTATCCCCCCGAATGATAAGTTTTTTAATTCTCAAAGTAATGTAGAATTAATAAAAGCATCTTCCATAGAAACAATGCTAGTCTTTACTCCTAATTACTCATACGAAATTAACAATATAAACATCCCCTTTCGCTTTTACAAAAAAAAACGAACTCTGGGACGATTGATAGCACAAAAGGTGTCTAAAAAAGACATACTTAATGTGTGCTTCACATCAAACCAAAGTTCGCTATTGTTTATTAAGTCACCGCTAACCTACATCAAAGGTTGCCAAAACAACAAAAATAAAATCATTATAACTTAATTATAACGTGTATTACTATTGAAATAAACCATTAATTACTCAAAGTCACGCTGTATTATATTAATAGGATCAATGTTTGGCTTAGAACAAGCTTCAAATATTTTCCATTTAATAGTACTTGTTTCCTTTTTTTAAGTAAAATTATTCAAAAACAAGAAGAAATCTATAATTAATTGGTAAAAATAACAAACACTCTACTCTCAGAGTGTTTGTTACATGATATTTATTTTTGTTCTAATTTATCTAATAAATCATGTATTTTATTATCATAATATAGCACTTCTTTACTACTAGTTGCATTCTGTAGATGCACGATTAATTCTTGATATTCATTCTTAATCTCTTTAGACATAGCCATTTTGGGGATGGGACTTTCTTTTTCTATCTGATCAAGTAGTTCATGCATTTGATTGGAGTAATATCTCACTTCATCAGGAGAAGTAGCTGCGAGCATATTTTCTTTAAGTTCTGTAAAAACTTTTCTCTGGTCCTCAGTGAATAGCATAAAATCGAGCACCTCCAGTCTTTTATTAAATTTTATCACTTATTTGAGTGATTTAGAAGGAGATTTGCCTCTTTAAGCTCCTAAATCCAAAGAGATTGCTTCGAAAACTTCGTTCATGATTTTATCTAATAATAGGTAGCTATAAAGAGAATGGATAGACTCATACTGATTTCGTTTTATATTTAATATGCATATATCCTCCATTTCCCATTTGCTACTAGAAAATTTCTTTTTCAAGGTTATTTTACAATCAAAAGATTCAAAAGATGATGGGGTAAACATACCTGAGATTATCATTACAGTCGTTTTTTTCAATTCATCAGTGTAATAAGATTGGAGCTGTGGGTTCATGATCATGACAGGATACCTCATTCCATAGTAAGAGTATTACTACGTTATATGATGGTTAACCGTGTTGTATGACTATAACCTAGATATATATTTTTTTACCTGCTTAAAGAAGAAACGGTAAATTTTAATGCTTTATTCTGAGAGGTTTATTTTATGCGGGTAATATTTCGGAAAATACCTCGTAATACTAACAGCATTTGATATAAAAACTTGTATATTTTAGAGTAATACCGTCGGAATTTTTGGTACATAATTTAAAAATTTCCCGCATATCCGTGGTAATGGAAAACGATATACATCAGTTTACTGGTTTTCCATTGCAAAACTCTTTCCTTACAATTTTAAATTTTATCTAAAATATTCTTTACCGCGTTTTTAGTTGTTCCTCGTTGATATTCAATTAAGAAATCTACAAGGATTAGCTCTAATAATGATTCCAATTGAAAGGTGTGGGTAGGATACAAATTGGCCAGGTCGGAAAGAACAACTTCCCCTCTCAATGCATCTCTTCTCTCCAATCTAATTCTCACATTGGATAAATCATCGGATTCTTCATAAAAAGTATCTTCTTTTTGGTGGATCTCCACTTTATTTTGATTCCTTACTTGTAATCTTTTATACAAAGCATCGAAATTATCCTCTTTTCTTACCACATTTAGAAAGTCGGAAAACAACACACTCCCTAAATCGGAAAGATGAAACTTTTTCTCTAGTTCACCAATTATCGTAATATCCTCACACAATACATTTGCTCTTACAATGAGTTGAGTAGGTAATTGTATTGTTAGGTACACATGCTTGGTACTCAATAGAATTTGTAGCGCTCTATCTAAGAAACTCTTATTCTGTAGTTTAGCCAATTCCTCTTGAATTAAATCGAGCCTGCTATATGTTCTTGGTAAACTCATACTTGAATCCCCCTTTGTTCTTTTAGGATATTAATAAGAACTCTGTGTGCAGCCTTACGAACACTACAATTCCAGTCAACAGATAAATGAACAAGTTTCTCATAAGTTGGCTGTTCCAACTTCACATGAACAAATTCAAAGTCCTTTGAATAATGAGTCCTTGGCGCAAATTGAATGTAATCCTTTGATACACCTTCGGTTACTAATCTACTTGCATATTGAGTAATACTGAGTCTTTCACAAAATCCCAATATCCTCAGTGCCTTTTTTTGTTCTGATGAAACTGAGACCTTTATATCTGTCTTAGCATCATTTCTTTTCTTTCTCTTCCTCTCAGACTGTAAAATAACAGATTTTGAGAACATAGGATTCAAATTACCCATTCCTAACTCCCCCCTACAATCGAATTTGAATAACTCCTTCTTTGTTGCTTCGATAAACGGGCAAACTCTCACGTCTACTTTCCTTTTCAATAAGTCCTTTTATAAATTTTGAAAAATTTTCTTTGCTCGAAGCATATTCAAACAACTTCTGTTCATCAGGATTTGCAAGATTAAATTTTATGCTTTTGATTTTATTCATTTAAATTTACCCCTTTGTTTTCCCTTTACGATACATTCATATGAGCGCCAATCTGCTAATATTCCATAATTCAGCCCTAAATTTCGGGCCTGTTTTCCGAACAAAAAAATAGACTTCCCTCAAAAAGAAGGAAGTCTATTTCGTTTCAAAGAATATATATATTAATTAACCGAGTTTTCGGCCATCACGTATATCATCACGGATCTTATCTGAATTAGATTTTTTAAAACACATCACAGTAAAAACCCCTTTCTATCGCTGCTTGTTAATCATTCTGTACGGATTTAGGAGGTTTTAAACGTATGACTATTGAGGAAAAAGTAACATATACCATAACTGTCAATAAGGAAGCTTCACAAGAAATCGAGCAATTGGTGAATTATCTCAACGTAGAATCTAAATATGAATATAATGAGGGAAACCTTACAACTGCAGAAGACATAATTAAAGCGGGATTATATAAGTATTTGACTATCTATAACGCAACAAAAAATGTGAAATCAATAGCGGGTTATCTGGCCAATCCAGGAAGAGATTTTACGTTAAAAAATAGATTTAATGAGGTAAGAAAACAGAAGAAAATGTCTCAAGCTAACATTCAAAGAGAGACTGGTATTTCGAAATCAAATTTATCGGAGATTCTAAAAAATAATCACCAACCAAGCTTGGAGAACTTCCTAAAAATATGGTTTGTTTTAGGCTGTCCCCCATTAGAAGAAGTACTTTATTTAGAAAAAAATTAAAAAGCTAATATTGAAGAATTAAAACCTTATCACCAACCCTATATTCAGAGCAAAGATAGGTAGTATAGCCAGCGTATAATATGAATGTTAATTTGAAAAGGGATAGTTAGCATTTACTAACTATCCCTTATGTATTATGGTATTGCAAATATATGATGGTTTGTGAGGGATAAAGTATTGCACTACTATTCGGGTCTGTAATTTCCGTATTGGGTACCGTTCAGAAATGATTCAGCGATGGTGTCCATTCTTGAAAACTCTAACCCCATATTCATTAGACTATCTATCCATTGTTCAAGTCCTAATAGTCTATGTCCTCTTCCTATTACCTGTGGATGACAAGTAACAACTAGGACCCCATTATTAAAATCCCGCAACATGTATTCGACATCACCTGTCCAATTTGTAAACATCTCAGCAGGTGTTTTCAGCCCTGGAAATAGGGCGTTTTCGGTTTTTAGATATTCAAAATAAATATAGTCATCTAGTGACCAAGAAACTGGAATTTCAACTACCCTAGATTCTCTGCCAAACCTTGAAGCTTTCTGTTTAAAATGTTCATCTCCAATTCTACTAAAATAGACAGAGTAGTCATTTCCCATTTGGCTACTATCGTAAAAAATACCAAGTTTTTCTAAATTGGCGATTGTACGTGAGGAAACATCCCAAGCAGGAGAACGAAATCCCTTTGGCTTGACCCCAGTTAGTGATTTAACTGATTCTATGGACTTTTCGAAAATTCCCCACTCTTCTTCGTCACTTAAAACGTTAAAATTTTCATGGGCATACCCATGTAAAGCTATCTCATGTCCATTCTTCAAAATCATATTGCATATTTCTGGATAATTATCGATTGTGTGTCCTGGTATAAACCAGGTACATTTTATATTTCTTTTAGCTAACATATGAAGGATTCTCGGAACAGCAACAGCACCAAACTCCCCACGTGAAATGGAAGTCATTGTATTCATATTACGTTGAAGCCACAATGAAATAGCATCAAAGTCAAATGTTAGACAAATTGTTCCTTTATTCATAGCGTCCACCTTTATTTTGAGTTCTACCTACTGACCGCCCACCATCTATTACAAACTCGGCCCCTGTGGTATAACTAGACGAATCAGATGCCAGAAATAATACAGTTTCTGCAACCTCCTCTGGTGTCCCAATTCTTCCTAATGGAACCCCTAATGACTGCTGCTGTTCATCGGTTTTATCAACTTCTCCTCTATATTTCATCATATCTGTATCAATAAACCCAGGGTAAATGGAGTTAGCCCTGATATTGTACGCTGCATATTCAATTGAAGCATGTTTTGTTAAACTCCTAATTGCACCTTTACTAGTTCCATATAATGATACTCCCATAGACCCTGCCAAACCAGCTGTCGAGGAATTATTTATAATCGAACCACTCTTTTGTTTCATCATGATAGGTATTACATGTTTCAACCCAAGAAATGTTCCAGCAACATTAATGCTCATCAGTCGATCCCACTCTTCAAGTGTTGTATCAACTAAGGGTTTGATTAGAAACATACCAGCATTATTAAAAAGAATATCAATTTGCCCAAAGGTGTTTACTGTTGTTTCAACAACATTTACCCATTCACTTTCTAAACCAATGTTATGCTTAATATATCGTGCATTACCCCCGAGTTCTTCTATCTCCTTAAGAGTGTTTAGCCCCGTTTCTTCATTAATATCGGTAATTACAACATTTGCGCCCTCCTTTGCAAATAAAAGCGCTGTTGCTCTCCCAATTCCATTACCTGCACCTGTAATAATAGCTGTTTTATTAGGTAACCGCATAAGTCCTCCTTAGTCTTCATATCTCTAAATTTTTCACCTAAAGTGTAATTCATTAGAAACTTGTTTACTTATTTTCCATTAGAATGGATAAGAAGAATTTAGCGCTCGTTAAAATTGAACGCTCATCTACATCAAACTTTGGATGATGTTGAGGATAATCAGCTCCAATATCACTATTTCCACCGCCAATAAAGACAAATGCACCTGGGACTACTTTAAGGTAATATGCGAAGTCTTCCATACCCATAGATCGTGGGGGATATTTAACATTTTCATTACCAACTAGATTGATTGCTATATTTTTAGCTTTTTCAAGATGTTCCGGGTGATTGTATAATGAAGGGTATCCACGTTCATAATTGACAATCGCATCTGCTCCTGCTCCTGCAGATGTCGTTTTTGCTATTTGAGTGATATATTTTTCAATGTCATTTCTAACATCTTCATCAAAGGTTCTAACTGTTCCGGATAGATTTGCCCTATTTGCTATTACATTGAACGCATCGCCAGAACGGAAAGTTCCGACTGTGACAACGGCAGATTTATTTGGGTCAATCCTTCTACTAACGATATTTTGAAGATTGCTGACTACTTGCGCGCCCACAACTAAAGCATCAATAGTAGCCTGTGGCTTCGCACCATGTCCACCCTTACCTCTGATCTCGATTTCAAATTTATCCCCAGCTGCCATGGCATTTCCTTCAATAATTCCAATAGTTCCAACAGGTAGGGATGACCAAACATGTACACCATAGATAGCATCAACACCATCCAAGCAGCCATCCTCAATCATCGATTTTGCCCCTCCAGGAATTTGTTCTTCTGCAAACTGATGAATAAATATAACAGTTCCATTAATGGAATCTCTTACTTCACTTAAAATTTTCGCAACACCTAGTAAGCTAGCTGTATGTATATCATGACCACATGCATGCATAACTCCTGGAATTTGGGACTTGTATTCTACTTCTTTCTCATCTTGTATTGGGAGCGCGTCGAAGTCAGCACGGAAAGCAATTGTTTTACCAGGCTTTCCACCTACTAGTTTCCCTACAACTCCTCTTCCACCTACTTGAGTACGAACTTCAATTCCAAGACTAATTAAAAAATCTGCTATCTTTTGAGGAGTTTTAACCTCTTCAAATGAGAGCTCTGGGTTCATATGTAAATCCCTTCGAAATTCTACCAATTCAGGATAGATTTCTTCTAGTCTTGAAAATAATCTATTTAACATCTAGACACTCCCTCTAATTTGATTAAATACATTTTGTCTTATTCATACAAATGGCAAGCAACAGAATGGTTATTATCAACCTTTTTCAATATTGGCATTTCACTTTTACATCTATCCATCGCATAGGGACACCGAGTGTGAAATTTACAGCCTGAAGGCGGGTTGATAGGCGATGGGATATCTCCTTTTAAAATAATTCGTTCACGCTTAAACTCTGGATTAGGAACAGGGATAGAAGATAATAAGGCCTTCGTATATGGGTGGAGAGGGCTAGAGAATAATTCATCAGTTGAGGACAACTCTACCAACTCTCCCAAATACATAACTCCAATTTGGTCAGATATGTGCCTGACTACACTTAAATCATGCGCAATAAAAATATAGGATAGATTATATTGCTCTTGTAATTCTTCCAATAAATTAATAACTTGAGACTGAATGGATACATCTAATGCAGAAACAGGCTCATCACAAATTAGGATTTCAGGGTTTAATGCCAAAGCTCTTGCGATACCAATTCTTTGACGCTGTCCCCCCGAGAATTCATGAGGATATTTATAATACTGGTCTTCTCTTAATCCGACTTTATATAACAACTCCATTGCTCTTTCGGTTCGTTCCTTTTGGTTATATAATTTGTGGATTTTCATAGGTTCCTCAATCGCGCGTCCTATCCTTTGTTTGGGATTTATAGAACTATGCGGATCCTGAAAGACCATTTGCATTTTACTGCGCATTAAATGAAATTCTTTTGGTTTCAGTTGAAAGATGTCTCTGCCCTTATATATGGCCTGACCCGCTGTTGGCTCCGTCAGACGTAAAATAGTACGCCCTGTTGTACTTTTGCCACAGCCTGACTCCCCAACTAAACCTAATGTTTCATTTTGGTGTAATGTAAATTCAACATTGTTAACAGCTTGCACATATCCCTGAACTTTCCCTAGATTTGAGGTAATGGGAAAATACTTTTTTAAGCCCTTTACTTCTAAAAGAGGATTGTTATCAATTGTTTCGCTATACGTAGATTGCATTATCTCCATCCTCCTTCAATATTGTTTCGTAATTCCAGCATCTGACCTTTTGTCCATTACCTACTTCTGTTAAATCTGGGAATTTGCTATAACATATCTCAGTTGCAAATTCACATCTTGGGGCAAAACGACATCCTTTGGGGACATCCTGTAGAGAAGGAACAACTCCTTTTATTACATTTAGTTTCTTTGAACGATCTCCATCCAATTTTGGCACAGACTTTATTAATCCCTTCGTATAAGGATGAAGAGGTTGTTTAAATATTGTTTTCACCTCAGCCTCTTCAATGATTTGACCTAAATACATTACAATGACACGGGTGCAAACCTCAGCAACTACTCCCAAATCATGCGTGATTAATATGACACCCATATTCAATTCTTTTCTGAGATTCTGAATTAGGTCTAAAATTTGAGCTTGGATGGTTACGTCAAGGGCTGTTGTTGGCTCATCAGCTATGAGAAGCTGTGGTTTACAAGATAACGCTAATGCAATCATAGCGCGTTGCCTCATACCACCTGATAGTTCATGTGGGTACTCATGGACTCGTTTTTCTGGAGATGGGATACCTGTTAAACTTAATATCTCAACAGCCCTGTTATACGCTTCTTTTTTCCCTACTTTCTGGTGAATCATTATTGCTTCTGCAATTTGATTTCCTATTGTAAAAACGGGATTTAAAGAACTCATAGGATCTTGAAATATCATCGATATTTCATTTCCACGGATTTTTCTCATTTTGTCATCTGAATACTTTAATAAATTTTCCCCTTTATAAAGTATTTCCCCTTCATACGTGGTGGTCCTTTCGTTCAAAAGCTTCAATATAGATTCAGATGTAACACTTTTTCCACATCCTGATTCACCAACAAGCCCAACCATTTCTCCGGAATTAACATGAAAAGTTACATCGTCGACAGCAGTGACTGTACCCTTTTCAGTAGAAAACTGTGTTCTAAGTTTATTTAAAAGTAATAATGGTTCCTTGCTCAAATGTAATCCTCCTCTCCTCTTGATTATGGTTATTTTTTTGCATGAGGATCTAATAAGTCTCTCAGACCATCCCCGAATAAATTCAAAGCTAGTACTGCTAAAATAATGAAAACTCCTGGAAAAACAGTCATCCACCACGCATTATAGATTACAGATTTTCCTTCATAAATAATATTTCCCCAACTCGGGTCTGGTGCGGGAATTCCAACACCTAAAAAACTCAAACTCGCCTCAATAATAATAGAGATGGCAAACACGTATGTAAGTTGAATAATCAATTGTGATAGGGTGTTTGGCGCAATATGAAACCAGATGATTCTAAATGAACTGGCTCCTTGTGACTTTAGGGCCTCAATGTAGGTTTGCTCTTTTATGACAAGGGCCGTTGAACGAATCACACGTGCAACTGTTGGAATCATAACAAAGCTTAACGCGGCAATAACATTTATGGTTTTGGGTCCTAATGCAGCCATGATTGCAATGGCTAGGAGAATAGCTGGGAAGGCCATCAGTCCATCACAAATCCGCATTAATACATGGTCTAAAACACGATTATAAGCAGAATAAAGCCCAATGATCATGCCGAAAATTCCAGATATAAAAGCGACCGATAATCCTACTGTCATAGAAGCCTGTGTACCATAAATTACCCTGCTAAATAAATCTCTCCCTAAATTATCTGTTCCAAAGAAGTGTTCTGATGTAGGGGCTTGTAGCCGAGCAGAAGCACTTATTTCCAATGGATCTTTAATTGCAATCAACGGAGCAAATATAGCAACAATAGTCAGGAATATTAGAATAATACTACCAAACATCATTAATCGATTTGATAGAATCCGTTTGAATAATAGACTTCGTTGTTCTTTATTATATTTTTGTTGTTTAGATATTAACGTGCCATTTTCAAAAGCGGGTTTTGCCTCCATAAACATCCTCCCTTCTAATTCATTATTTTCTGTTCAGACGAACTCTCGGATCGAATACACCGTACAAAAGATCCACAATTAGATTAATTAGGACATAGGATAGTGCTATAAGTAAAATAGCCCCTTGTATTACCTCAAAATCCCTTCTCATAATTGCATTGATAATTAATTGTCCAATCCCAGGAATATTAAATACCGTTTCAATTACAACGGCACCAGCAATTAATTGGCCGAAGGTTTGACCAATTACCGTTAAAATTGGAATAAATGCATTTTTCAAAGCATGTTTATAAATTACAATCTTCTTTTTTACTCCCTTGGAATGTGCCGTCTTTATATAATTGGCATTTAATACATCCAACATGGAAGAACGTGTAACCCTTGCAATAAGTGCAGCTTGAATAGCTCCAAGAGAGAACGCCGGTAAAATCAAGTATTTAATATGTAACCATAATCCTTCACTAAAAGGTTGAAAGCCTGCGACAGGCAGAAGGGCAAGATTAACCGAAAACAACAATACTAATAAAAGAGCTAAAAGAAAGTTTGGAATAGATATTCCTAATAGTGATATCATCATAAAACTTTGGTCCACGAACGTACCCCGTTTAGTGGCAGAGATAATACCTGCAGGAATCGATATTAAGATTGCGATTACTTGTGCTAAAATTGCTAGAGAAAGAGTCGGTACTAAATTTTCAAGAAAAGCATGTAACACCGGCTTATCCATATAAATCGACCATCCCAAATCACCTTGGACAATCTTTGAAATCCAGATAATAAATTGTTCATAGATTGGTAGATTTAATCCCATCTCTTCTCTCAAGTTATTTACTTCCTCAACTGAAGCGTCAGGTCCAAGTATAACGGCAGCTGGATCGCCAGGGGTTAAATGAATTATAAAAAACACAACGACAGCAACAACAAAAAGGACTGGAATTAGAGATAAAATTCTTTGAAGTATATAAGCCTTCAATGGTTCTCCACCTTTCACTACTTGTTTAGTACTCCCCTAGAATATGACTCTATAAAGAGGAGTACTAAACTTAGTTTTTTTACCATTTAGTTATTTCTTCAATCACTCCTCAATGCTTGTATTCCAGAAAATTGGACCCATAAATTCAGAATACCCCTTGACCTTATTGGAATAGCTTGAGATAAAGTTTGTCATCCCAATGTTAATTACTGGGAGTTCTTGCCAAATAATTTCTTGTAATTCCTCAAATTTTGCTGTAGCTTCTTCTTGTGTTGGTGCGTTTCTTATTTCATTAAGTAGACCGTCAATTTCAGGGCTATTTGTCCAACCTGGATATCCTACTTTTGAATCTAAGAATGGATATGCTAAAGGTGTTGCTACTGTAGTAAACTGTGTAAAGAAAATATCCCATTGCTCAGGTTGCTGTCTGCGATCTAGTAGTGTCGCCCAATCTGTAACATCAAGCTTAACCTTCATACCGATTTTTTCTAAGGATTGTTGTGCAATCACAGCAGCATCATAATGGTATTTATAATCACTGCTAGTCAATATGGTAACTTCCTCACCGTTATAGCCAGCTTCTTTTAACAACTCTTTCGCTTTCTCTATATCCTCTACGTTGTAATTTCCCTCTCCTGCTTTTGTATACCAATGCTTTTGTTCAGGACGCATAAAAGCTGGCTCAAGACTATAGAACTCTTGATCTGTAAATGCTAATGATAATAACTCATCATTATTAATTGCATGATTTACTGCTTGTCTTAACTTGATATCTTCAAAAATTCCCTTTTTATTGAAAACGAGTGTTTCAAATCCATACGGCCAAACATCAATTTCAACATTCGGTGAATTTCGAAGTTGTTCAATGCTGTCAAATGGTAACTCGAAAGCATAGTCATATTCACCACTAATTACCCCATTTACGCGTGTAGAATTGTCAGGCACAAAATAGATTATTAACTCATCTACTAATGCCTCTTTTTTACCACCTAAACCACTAGTTGCTTTATCTAATGGTTTGTAATCTTCAAACTTAGCTAATTTTAGATAGGAATCATGTTTCCACTCGTCAACTTTAAAAGGACCCGTTCCAATAAATTCTTTTACCCCTGTTGCATCAGCCCCATCGATTACTTCTTTAGGCATAATTGAGGCTGTTTGTGTAACATCTGCTAGTCTGTACATCACAGATAATGAAGGATTTTCAACATTTAAGACAACTGTATAATCGTCTATGGCTTCCCATGTGGAATTTCCTAACTCAGCTTTTGCAGTACCGTTTTGCTGCCACTTAGTCATTGATGCTACGACATCCTCTGCTTTCATTTCCTTTCCATTATGGAAAAGAACTCCCTGTCTTAATTTAAATGTAATCTTTTTTCTGTCTTCACTTTCTTCAAATGACTCTGCTAGCATTGGTACAATTTCATAATTTTCGTTAAAAGTAACTAGGTTTTCAAAAATTTGCCTTGCGATATCTCGGACTACATTCGTGTTGGTTGTGTGGGTATCGAGAGTAGGTGGTTGTGAGTTCCAAGCTAATTTTATTGTCCCTCCAGTGGCGGTTGAATCAGTGGTCCCTTTTTCAGAAGTAGAGGTATTATTTTGACTACAACCTATTAATAAAGATATTGACAATAACAAAATAAACCCTACTTTTAAAAGTCCCTTTTTTCTCATAAGTATTGCCCCCTTTTTAAAATAGTAATTTGTGAAACTAGTAAACTATTCAATACTGTAGGATGCGATTGACTCAATTTCGATTAATACATCCTTTGGAAGCCGACTAACTTCGATAGTAGATCTGGCAGGATGGTGTTCCTTAAAAAAGGAAGCGTATTCTTCATTGATTGCAGAAAATTCACCTAAATCCTTCACGAAAATAGTTGTTTTACAAATATTATCGAAACCAAGACCTTCGCTTTCTAAAATTGCTCCAATATTCTTCATTACCTGCCTTGTTTGTTCTTTGATATCTACTGTTTCGATAAGATTATTATCAGGGTTAATTGGGATTTGACCTGACAAAAACAAAAAATCTCCTACTTTAACTGCTTGAGAATAAGGTCCAATTGCCTTTGGTGCACTATTAGTTGTAATTGCTTGCATATATTCAATCCCTCTTTCTTTGTTGAATCTTTTATGTTCTTTGCGATTTCGATTGTTAGATGAAATGTATTTATCTGATTTTGGTAAACTCACTCCTTTCATTATTCAAGAAAGAATTCCTTTTCGTTATACATATTTTCAATGACTGTAACCCGCTTCATCACATCCTTTTCATATTTTAATTCGATACCGGTTGTAATAATATTTAGTAAACTCAAGACAGAACTAATGGGGATGAAGTTTTCCGAATTAGCATTTATCTGAGTTGTGAAACTTATATCGGAGATACGAGAAACAGGTGATAATAAGTGATCCGTAATTGTTATTATTTTTGCGCCCTGTTTCTTCACGGTTTCAGCTATGTCCAAACTTTTAGCAACGTATCTTGGAAAAGAAATAAATATGTATACCACTTTTTGATTTTGTTCAATTAATAGATCCTCAGGATAGCTATTTTCAGATGATAATATGTTTACATTTTTCCTCAGCATGTTTAATTTTAAATATAACCAATGTGCCGCAGCATAAGATGCTCGATAACCTACAATAACAATAGAATCTGCACTCATTATTTCATCGATTGCTATCCAATATTGGTCCATGTCTAATTTGTTTTTTAATGATCTAAGTATTTCAATTTCTTCTTCAATCAAATTATCAATGAACCCTTGCTCTTTACCAATTTCCTCATTGACATTCTCCGAATAATCTTTCTTTGATAAAAACTCCTTTTGGATTGACTTTTGCATTTGCGAAAAACTGTCAAAGTCTAATGCATATGACAATCGAATAACAGTTGTTTCACTAACCTCTGTTTGTTTTGCAATCTGCGAAGCAGTTGACATACTAAAACTAACCACATCTTTAAGTAAGTAATCCGCAACTTTTTTCTGTCCTTTTGATAGTGCTCCATATTTTTCTCTAAGTAGTTCCTCTATACTCATGCCAATTCTCCCTCAAAAAGGATTTAATCATTCAAAAAAAATAAATAAAGAATTAAATAATTCTTTATTAGACAATAGCAAATTATCAGTTAATTGTAAATATTCATATTAGAAATTTTTTAAATGTTAAAACTCCTTTTCAAATAATATGTTTCATAGTTAAGGTGCTAAAGCTATACCACTATAAATGTCCAGTAATCATAACTACATCTACTAATGTAGCTGGAAACACCATATGAAATTCCTATAGGAGTTGCATTAATATTGGGATATTAATCGCCTGATAATAGAAATTAAAAACCTGTTATACGTTGGTCACTTCCTTACCCTGCTGTCCCCCCTTTAAAAGAAGAATTATATCTAAAAATAATGGTGAAAAAATTAAGGGGATGTTATCTTTCGCTAACCATTCCCTTTTATTTTCAAATATTTAACTGTTTAAAGCTTAATCTTTTGAACCTTTTCTTCGTGCAGAGGTTGTCATTCCACCATCGACTCCAGCATTTTACAATAAACCCAAAACAGTTGATCAGATTATCAACAATACAGTTTCCCGAGTTTTAGACCAGTCTCGAATAGAAAATACATTAACTGAAAGATGGTTGCAATCTAAGAAAATATTAATAATAATTTTTTCAACTGAAAATGTAATAATATCGAAAGTCACCGCACGGTAATATAACCGGCGTTTGGTACCCCCGACATTCTTTCTTGAAATCATGTAATGGTCATTTTTGTTATAAATCGTGTTAAAGAGTATTCGACCCTCTTAGGCTGTTTTAAGTAAGTGAAAGAGAGCCGACTGAAATGTTTGGTTCATTATGTAAAAGTTGTTCTGGCGCCTCGGCAAAAGAAAAGGCAAAGAGATTAGGAAATGCAGCCCTTCGTAACGTTTAGAACAACTTATGTCAGGTTCAGATCTTTAATCTTGAGCTAATAGTTGATTTGGTTACTTTCCCATATTAGCCACATTCAATTAGTTTTCTTTCAATACCTGCGATTAACATTTTTAACCTCCTTGTAAAAATAAAAACCTTGGATAAAGTAATACTCTGTTAAGGTAGAGTATTACTTTATCCAAGGGTAAACCTCTTGATAATAAATTTAGTTTGATTATAGAATAATTTTTAAAAAATCATATCTGTTTTCTGGTAATCATGAGCAGTAAGTTTTATTAACAAGAATGTATAAATATTAATAAATATTGATTAAAATTAATGTTCAATTATTAAAAACTAAGTTATTTTTATGAGTAAAATAAAGTTTGTTGAATTTCTAATTGGTTAAACTTTATACCCAAAAAATATATATTGGTATTACACAATAGTCAAGATTACAAATCGGCTCTAAACCATTGGTGTATAAACAAATAGGTCTTCCTTATCACGGAAGAGGCAAAAAGGAAGACCCCCTCTTCCGCTTTGTCTCTTCCTCTTTCTAATTCATTTTAACAAAAAAACTTAACAAGCAGACAGTTCCAAAGTTGTATAATTCACTCTTATTTTATTCATATTTCAAAACTATACTTTTGTATATTAAAAGGTGAACTCCCTCCCTTCTCCCCATATTTTAAATAAAAAGTAGACCTAGGGACCACACGACCCTGGGATAAATCTTTTTTCACGTCGGATTATAATCTCCCTCTGGAGTAGTAAGAATGATTAATAATCCTCTTTAGTTTTTGATCATGATGAATCAAGATAAATCATTATGAGAATTTATAGCATCCCAACAATATAACGGTTAATGAATTTCCGTTATCATACTGCAGGATTAGGAGTTTCTCTTTTTATCATAGGAGTAAAAGTTCGATTATTAGTTTGTCGTGTGATTATAGGATTGTTTAATATGTTTTTTGGAGGACAAGCTGCATCTGTAGCAAGTTTTATAGTCTCTTATATAAGACTCTAATTACAGACTCTATCTACAGAGTCTGTAAAATGTGTATTTTGAGAAATAAGTGTTAAATGTATATATAACACGGTTTTAGGTATAGACTCTAAAAACAGAGTCTATATTAATGTTCTCCCTAAAAATTACTTTTAAATTCACTGGATTTTACATTGTATTTCCCATTTTTTAGCTTAAACTTGCTAAAATACTTAGTATTTGTTTTTGATTGGAATGCAAAGTACGTTGTATTTACGAATGAGACTCTATGTATAGACTCTAAATGTAAACCCTTAAAAATAAAAGGTTTCTTATTAAATATAATTGTTTAAAAAATATTAGACTCTTAAGTTAGACTCTTGTATAAGAGTCTAGTTTGAGGTAATATATAGAAAATGAAGAAATTGGAGGTAATCTTTTGAATAATGAACTTCATCAAAAGTATAAAGACGTTACCTTGCCTCAAGAATTAGTTTCATTATTTTCAGACATTGTTTCGTCGGATGAAACAGCTAGGAAAGTTTGTGCATACATAGGTAAGACCGAACAACAACAACGAAAAGATGAAGGTATTACCAGAGGAGTCACAATTAATGATATTGTAAAAAATGTAAGAGTTGAACGTAGAACAAGGGTCAATGAAAGAGGTCGTACATATTCCTATGATCAAACTAAAACGAATATTCATAGGAAAACGGCTGAGCGACAAGTTGATAAGTTATTAGATATGTCGCTTCTATACTATCAATCTGTTAAACCATTAAAATTCCTATATCTCACAAAACGTGGATGGCAAGTTGTTGAAGAAATTATTAAAAGAAGTGTGAATAAAAATTAAGGAGCGAAAAATTATGTTATTTACTAATAATCCCCCTGCAATAAATATGACAATGGTTGGTTTTGGCCAAGCTGGAACAAGAATGGCTGACTTATTCGCAGCAATCAAAGATAAAAACGGAGCACCAGTATATAATTGCTTAGCTTTAAATAGTAATGATGGTGACTTAAAAGGATTAGTACACATTCCAGAAAGTAACCAAGTTTCTTTAGAATTAGGTGGATTGGGTAAGAATCCAGAAAAGGCAATGCGGGTTATTGATGAAAATGCGGATGCAAAAGAAAAGCTAAATCAATTCATTACACAAAGAGTAAGACCGCAAGACGATTTAGTTCTTTTCTTCGCTGGATTAGGTGGGGGAACTGGAACTTCTACAATCGTGAAGAGTATTGAGGAATTCAATGATTTTCATAATAAGCCGATCATCAAGCAAGAATTGGTTAAGCTTCAACAAGCAACTCCTCCTGCTGAATTTAAAGCAAACATAAAAAGATACATGGCGCAAGCTGTTAAGAATGCTGAAGAGAAAACAGTTAAAATTGGTATCGTTGTTACTCTTCCAGTTAGATCAGATGGTCCAGATGTATTAAGGCAAGTGAATGAATTTACACAACGTATTTGGAAGTTGGCAAAAGATAAATCAAAAGGAATAGCCTTTGTTATATTTGCTGATAACCAACAGTTCTCGGATGAATTTGAAAACCTCGCTGAAAATGAACGTAAAGGATTAAATGTAGATAACTATAGAGACTACGCTAACCTAATGATCAGAGATGTAATTCATGAAATCAATACAGCGACTAACGGCGGAGGAACTTCCGTTGTCTTTGATAAACAGGACTTTAAACGCCTTATTCTTGAACATCAAGGTTGCTTAGTTATCAATAAAGTAGAAGCTGATATTAATACCGTTAAAAATGAGCACGATATCAAGGATATGTTTATTAAATCTATCCAAGGAAGCCTTTTACATCAACCAGTAGAACTATTGGAGAAACAGGAAGATGGACAAGTTTTAGCTCAAAAGGTTCATCATGTTGGATTGCTAGCTGTACTTGCTCCAGATAAACAAATTTCAAGTTCATTTATGGATACAGCAAAAGCGGCAGTAATTAATGAAGTACCAATTAACGGTACTGTATTCAATGGTTATATCGTTGATAAAAACAATAGAAAAGCTAGTATTTACACATTCTTTAAGACTGATGCTCTCCCACTTCGCTTATCAAAGGGCTTGGTAAATGAGTACCAGGAATATATTGAGAGACAACGAAAATTTGTCTATAAAGATTCAGCGATTGAAGCCATTGCTGCAACAACTGAGGAAGAAGATTTTGATATGGATCTTGACTTAGCTGAGTTAGGAATTGATTTAGGTGAAGAAACAGTTGAAACAGCAAAAACTACCGATGATGAATTTGAAATCGATATTGATGCGTTAGATTTTGATAATTTAGAGGACTAATTACATGATTCTTAGCAATATCAATAAAAAGGCTTATAGAACACAATAAAATGGCAAAACGCTTGGATTTCCAAGCGTTTTTTTAATCTTTCTATGCTAATAAGATTTGTATATTATAAGCGTTTTTGTGCCCAAGTTGTACGAAACTTGAACATAGAAATAACCATTATTATTGATAGAATAATTGCTCCACCATCCGTAAGCGCGCTTGGTAATACACCCTTAACTGATATTTTGTATTATTCATCTTGTAAACCTCTTTCTATTACGCAATACTCTCAACTCTTATTGAAATACTCTTTTTATACTCATAGTAATAATCAGTACTGTAAATTTATCACTTTAACTAACTATAATCGTGAGCTTCAGGTTTAATTTTTATATAAGTCTTGAGGCTTAAAATCCAAATGAAAATTCGCATGTGCAATCTGAGAGCTCATTATCTATGTTCCCTTTTTGTCAATCTAGCTGTGTAAATAAACTTAAATACAAAAAAACATAGCTCCTTGATAAGGAACGATGTTTTTTTGTATTAGTTTAAGAGTGTTGTTATGACCGCACATGACAATGTAACAATAGCAACGGCCACTACAATATTATCAAGTACTCTTTTTGTGCTTTCTTTCATGAACATTAACATATGAGATCACCTCTAAAAATCATATTGCATTTGAATTAATTAAGTATATAATAACATATTTTCTGAATAATACAAATATAATCAGTGATTTCCAATCATCCGATTGATTCAAACTGATTGAAAAATATATTACCAATCAGTTTGAATAGTTATAGATAAATATTTAAATTACCAATCATTATAAATGGATATTTTATAATATATAATCGTTACCAATCGTTATAATTTATTATAAACTACAATAACTATAAATCACTTGATTATAAATCAGTAAAAATCATTTTCGGTAAATATTAATAAATATTATTGTCAATCACTATAAATCAATGGTCATATTACTATTAATTTATAATATTTGATAATTATTGATAGTTAAAATCCCCAATCATTATCAATAATGTTGTTGATTGGAAACAATAAAACTCTTGAATTCGTGGGTTTTCTGGCCAATAATAAGATATAATGAGTTTTTATGGAGGGTTGAGGTGAGTGATTGATGGAACGGGATAATTTGATTGATGGTGAGTTTCATGTGATTGATGAAGAAAAGGTTATTAATCTAGAGGAATTGACCATACAAGAAGAGATAATGACTGTATTTAAGGATGATCCATTATATCAACTAATAGAAGAAGAAGGACTGACTGAAGAACTTATACCCAATAGCTTATTGGACGGGTTAAATAGAAAGAATCAGTATACTATTTCAGAGGCGGCTGAAAAACTTGAAAAAAAGGATTACCAGCTGCGTAACATACTTCAACGGAACGGATTAGAAGAATATATTCAAGTTACTCAGGCTGGAAAGCTTTATAGGTTGGATTATAGAGGGATATACCGATTATACTTAATATTTCTTCTTCAGGATCAACTTGGAAAAAGGCCGGTTGATATTGCAAGTTTAGTAGGGGTCATGCCCGAGACCATTAAAGAGGAAACTCCAAGAAATAAGCCAGTTATTCGTAAAGGGACAACTAGCACGGCGATTCCACCTGACATTACTGAACAATTAAACGGAATGGAAAATCAAATGGTTAGTATGTTTTTATACATGCAGATGGTGCGAGAACATGATCTGAAAAAGCAAAATTATATAAAAGCACTTGAGGACGTTTCAAATTGGGAAAAAGATATGGAACAAATCAATAATCTAATTGAGTTACATGAATCGTTAGTCCAATTAGTGAAAGAGGAAGAAAAAGAACTACAATCTATACGGAAAAATGTAAATGATGTAGTTAAAGGGGTTAATCAAAACTTAGAAGATGCAGCAAAGTCTCAGGTTGAAATGTATGAACGAGTGAATAGCGAATTAAGCGAGAATGTTGGTTTCTTCGGAAGATTATTTGGTAAAAAGAAAACCGCACAAGAGACCCCAAAAATCCAGTTAAGACAAATTCCAATAAATGATGAAGAAATTAAAGCTGTTACTCCAACTAAAATAGAAGAACTTGAGAAATTGAAAACCAGCAGAAGCGAACTTGAAAAACGCAAAAAAATGGTTCACGAAAACAAAGAAAAAGCCCAATTAGAATATAAAGATATAAGGGATAAAATAACTAACGAGAAGCGAAGATTATTAAATGAAATTGATAATCCATCTATAAAACTTTTCCTAGAACAAGATACTATCACCAGGAATGGTGATCCATTATTACTGGAAGATAGAGAAGTGGAAAAGTAGGGGATTTCAAGCCAGAACGAGAGTTCTTGGCTTTTTTTATTGTTTCTGATTTATACTTATTGCCGCTTTATAATCATTTATCATTTCCAATCAAAAAATAGTTGATAAAAGGAGAGGGGGAGAGGATAATTTCACCTTATAGACTATTGTTTTTTTGCCCTCTACTTTAGGGTAAAAAATTACCCTAAAACAATAGAGAGAAGACCGGTATTTATAGCTAGTAAGCTTAGAATATTTTAGCTGAAATTACAAGCATTTCTTGTTAAGAAGTGGAAAAAAAATATATGGCAATGATACACTAGTTATAGATAATGATAAATTTATAGGGGAAAGGGAGGTAAAAATGGATTCTAGTTATTATGGGTATGGAGAATATTTAAAAAAAAGCGGATACAGCGAAGAAACCATTGAAAGTTATAGGAAAACTATTGACCTCTTCTATACATTTATTGATAAAAAGTTCGGAAAGGAAAAACAAGTTTTCGAAATAAATCCATCAGATATCAAGGGATTTTTGCAAAATAAGATTGAAAAGGGAAATAGTTTGAAAACCGCAAATAAACATTTAGCAATATTAAAAGGTTTCTTCGACTACTTGTGGAATGAAAACAAAGTAATGGTTGATCCTGCTGTTAAAATTAGCAGGTATAAAGTTGTTGAAACAAAAATGAATATAATTGATTATTCAACTTTGTTGTCTTTGTTACCAAATGTACTGTCTAATCCGGATTACAACGCGCTTCGCAAATCTATTTTTATCTTGGCATTAAAGGGATTGAGAGTATCAGATTTCCAAATTCGGAAGGATAATATAATAGAGAAAGGTAACGCTGTGCAAATAAATTTAAAAAAACGCAAGGTATTGTTAGTTGATGATGAAAAAAGTTACTTTATGGAATACTTTTATGGATCAATATTTAACGGTACAGATTATGTTTTTATTACGAAAAAGACTAAAAACCATAAAGAACCGGTTGTTCCTATAGAGATAATGTCAATCTACACTCATTTAAATGTTATTTCTAATGATTATCAACTCTCTCAGAAGCTATCTCTAAATGACATTAGAATAGCATATGCTTATTATCTTCATGCAGATAAAAAATACTCGGTTCAAAAAATTAGTGAAACATTAGGAATTGAGTTGGATAGTGCAGCTCAGTTAGTAAAAAACAGTATGGACCGACATAAAAATATAAAGGAAAAAGTTGAATTAGCCGATTAATCCATAGTTTTATAATTATTAATAATGATAAATAAATAATTTAAGGGAAAAAGCCCAAACGGCTATAGCACGAACTATGTCTATTTGGGCTTTTTTTGATTGGAAAGGGGGGATATTATGCTACTCAAGCTACGAATAATAAAGCAGCACTAAAAACTTATTATTAGCTTAGTTTAATGAGGGAAGGCGAAGTTTGTCTTCCTTATAACAAAAATCAATCATATTTAGTTGTTCCATTCTCTAAAGTAAAGTCATTTTACCTATCAAATCACATTAAACATACTAATTTAATAAAATCTGTAATAGTTGAACCAAATAGCCGAACAATGAAAGTTGTATTTTATTTTTCATGTAAAGAATTATTAGAGCGGAGGTATGAGAATTGTCTCAAAATATTTAGCAAAAGATTAGATCCTTCGCTTATTACTTATCAGTACATTATTTCTTTGTATCAATCTCTTCGGAATTCGAAATCTGAAAGGCATCTTATACCAACATCAGTTAAAACGATTGGGGAGGAAATGAAAAATTTAATTTAATGGGAAATTACTATATATGATAATGTATATGCAACTTTATATCAGATTTCAATCGATTTAAATTATTTTAGAGCAAAACAAGCTATTATTGATGGAAGTGAAAAGGTGTGTGTTAACTTTTAGGTGTTGTAAACGATTTAAATTCACTAGTGCTTGTTCATACCTTAATTGCAAGTGCAAAGTGACAGGATCAGAAATCTTACTACTTTTAGGGTGTTCCTCAATCCAATTCTCCGATAACTAAGAGCGCGGTTACAGTATATACTTTCTCGATTGAAAATACTACGCAATGTTCGCTTATTATCTACTTGAGCAAAAGCCTGCTAAAAAATTGAAGAAGTTCCTTTGTTTAAAAAACCCACTAAATTCCTTAAATAGTGAATTTAGTGGGTTTTTTAGCTTCGGGGTTTTGGTCAATAAAACTTACTTCACTAAACATCATGATGTATTTGATTGTTTTATAGTTATTGACATAATACATTATGATGTTATTATATAAGTAAGCGTTATCAAGTAGAAACATTATAATGATTATAAAAGAGGTGATGATCATTTTTCCATTGGATAAAAATTCCAAGGTGCCGCTTTATAAGCAATTAAAAGTAGCTCTACTAGAGTATATAGAGGAAAACTTAGCAGAAGGTGATGCCCTACCAACTGAATCAGAGATTGAAAGTCAGTATGGGGTAAGTCGAATTACTGTTAGAAAAACAATCGAGGAATTAGTAAAAGATGGAGTAGTTACAAAAACTCAAGGTCGTGGAACATTTGTTCAATCAAGAAAGATCGTTCAGCAGGCTGGAACAATAACGAGTTGGACTGAGGAAATGCATGCGAGAGGTAAGACGACCGAAACAAGAAATCTATTGATAAATGAAATTAATCCTTCAAGGAAATTAGTAGAAGAATTGAAGTTATCAAAAGGTGAAAAGGTAATCTGTCTTAAAAGACTTAGGTGTGCTGATGGGGAACCCATTGCAATTCTTATTAACTATTTTCGTTCAAAATTTGTACGTGGTTTTATTGAAAAAGGGCTTAGCAAAGAATCGTTATATGAGGTTCTTGAAGAAGAGTATGGCATTCAGCTTGAAAGAGCTCATGAAAGAATCACAGCAAGAATTGCAAGTGATTTGGAGGCCCTAGAGCTAGGTGTATCACCTGATTCGGCTATCCTTCATATTACAAGGGTTTCTTATTTACCTGATGGTACCCCATTCGAGTTGGTAGAAATGGCCAATCGTTCAGATCGTTATCAGTATGAAATTGACTTATTTGGTAGAAATAAAATGAAAGTATTTAATACAGAAGGAGACTGATAAGGTGCTAGAACTTAATAACGATTTAATTTACTTAGATTTTGAAGCAAAGTCACCTGAAGAAGCGATCAGAAAAGCAGGTTCATTATTATTTGAGGCGAATAAAGTCGAGGAACGATATATTGAGGCAATGGTTAAGGGGTTTCAGGATGTCGGACCTTACATCGTACTCGCCCCTTCCATCGCTATTCCTCATGCGAGGCCAGAACATGGAGTTCTAAAACAGGGTGTATCAATTATTCGTCTAAAAAAACCTATTGGGTTTGGTCATCCAACAAATGACCCAGTGCAACTCGTATGTGCGATATGTGGTACAGATGCCACTAATCATATTGGAATGTTACAAGCATTGGCAGGTATATTAGGGGATAAAACTAAACTGGAAGTATTATTAAATGCTGAGGATAAAGATGAAATTTTAAAAATCTTTCTTTGAGGAGTGAAGAAATATGAAAATCGTGACAGTATGTGGAATGGGATTTGGAACTTCGTTGATGCTATTGATGGAGGTTCAAGCAATCGGTAAAAAACACGGGTATACAATTGAAGGGGAAGCTGTTGATTTAGGTTCTGCAAAAGGCAAAGCATGTGATTTCATGGTTGCATCAAGTGAAATTGCATCTGAATTAAGTGATGAATCAGTTGAAGTAATTTCTATCAATAATTTGTTAGATAAGGATGAAATAGAACAAAAAGTTATGCCAGTAATTGAAAAAATTGCTAAAGGAGTGTAATCGATGTTAGATTTTATTGTATCGATTT
This sequence comes from Ferdinandcohnia sp. GQ5, assembly GCF_059759275.1. Lineage (NCBI taxonomy): Bacteria > Bacillati > Bacillota > Bacilli > Caryophanales > Bacillaceae > Ferdinandcohnia > Ferdinandcohnia sp. GQ5. Next base: position 72,843 of record NZ_JCAXEW010000005.1, on the reverse strand, counting down.
TAAGTAATCCCTCTATTATTCTAGCAATTATAGCTGCAGTCGGCTTAATAGCCCTTAGAAAGTCAACTTCCGATGTTATTAAAGGCACGTTAAAAACAATATTTGGTTTCTTAATGCTTCAACAAGGTTCTAACATAATTGTAAACGCTTTAATACCTTTTAGCACAATGTTTACCGAGGCCTTTGGCCTAACGGGAATTGTAGCAGAGGACAACGCTTTAGTAGCAGCTGTCCAAACGGTCTTAGGAACGGAAACAGCCTTAATACTAGTATTCTCGTTCTTAATTAATCTTATTATCGCAAGGTTTACAAAATGGAAATATATCTTTTTAACTGGACATATGATGTTCTCATTCGCTGGAACAATGGCAATTGTTTTTAATCAAATGGGACTATCATCTACGATGACAATTGTTTTAGGTTCGATTATCCAAGGTATTTCAATGGTGTTATTCCCAGCAATCTCACAGCCGTTTGTTCGCAAGGTTACTGGAAATGATAATGTTGCCTTCGGTTTCTGGGGTAGTTCTTGGATTAGTTTATCCGGCTGGATTGGTGGAAAGCTCGGAAATAAAGAAAAGTCCTCAGAGGATGTAAAGGTTCCAAAGTCTCTCGACTTCTTAAAAGATATGAGTGTCTTAATGGGGATCGTAATGATTGTTATTTATGTGATTACCTCCTTCTTTGTCGATTCTGCTACAATGGCTGATATTTCAGGAGGTCAAAATGCAATTCAATTCTCTATTATGACAGCTTTAACCTTTGTTGTGGGTATTTTGGTTTTACTTGCTGGGGTTCGAATGTTTTTGGGTGAAATTGTTCCGGCATTTAAAGGGGTTGGAGAGAAAATCGTACCAGGTGCAAAACCTGCGTTGGACGTCCCGATTTTTTATTCATTTGCTCCAATTGCCGTAACAATTGGGTTTTTAGCAGCATTAGTTGGTAGTTTATTAGTTACTGCGGTCTCAACTATTTTGCCAGTTGTGGTACTCCCATCCGTTATTGGTTTGTTCTTTATGGGTGGAGCTGCAGGGGTTTTCGGAAATGCAACAGGTGGTAGACGTGGAGCAATTATTAGTGGGTTCTTCTTAGGAGTTTCCTGGACATTACTTGTTGCTCTAGCCTATCCTCTTGTTGATATGAGAGCATTTGGTGTTGAAGGATTATGGTTTGCTTCACCAGACGCTATCATTGTTGTAATCATTATTCGCTTAATCGGTATGTTATTTGGAATTGATATTTAAAATTTAATGGTTTGAGGAGAGAGTTAATACTCTTTCCTCTAACTAATTTTTTACTAATAGGAGTGATCATAATGGGAAAAGTTCGTACAGTTTTAGGAGATATAGATACTTCAGATTTAGGTTTTACGTATAGTCATGAGCATTTGTGGACGAATCCTCCAGTAAGTCAAAAAGACCGTGATTTAGAGTTAACAGATTATGAAGCGAGTGTAAGTGAATTATGGCGTTTTAAACGAGCTGGTGGTAATGCATTAGTCGATGCAACGACACTTGATTATGGACGGGATGCCAAGCAGTTAATACGAATGGCTGAAGAAACAGGTATACATGTTGTAATGACGAGTGGATTCAACAAGCATATATATTTTCCACGATGGGTAGAAGCATTATCAATTAATGAAATCACGCAAAAGTTAGTTCGAGATGTAACGATTGGAATGGACGGAACTTCAGCGAAAGCTGGATTTTTAAAATCGGGTTCATGGGATCAACTCATCCATCCATTAGAAGAGAAAGTGACACGAGCTATGGCAAAGGCACAACTAGAAACTGGAGCACCCGTTTGGCTTCATACAGAAGCTGGAACAATGGGGCAAGAAATGTTAGATATTCTTGAAGAAGAAGGTGTCGATCTTACGAAAGTGGCAGTAGGTCATAGTGACCGAAATGCAGATCCTTACTACCATTTAGAGCTTGCAAAAAGGGGTGCTTACGTTCAGTTTGATGGTGCGAGTAAGATTAAATATTACCCTGATAGTGTAAGGGTAGAATTGATAAAAAATATGATTGAGAATGGCTTTGTAGAGCAATTATTAGTATCTGCCGATATGGGAAGAAAGAGTTATCTTCATGCTTATGGCGGTGGTCCTGGATTTGAATATATTCTTAAAAATTTCATTCCAAGATTATTGGATGAAGGCATCAGCCAAAAAGACATCGATACCATTTTCGTAAAAAATCCTGCTCGTTGGCTTGGACAGTTTTAGGAGGCTGAAATTATGAACATAAAAAATGGAACGATTGTAGCTATTATTCGTGGCGTAGATCCTTCAGAAATAATTGATATCCAAGAAGGATTACTTGATGGAGGAGTCGACTGGGTAGAGGTTTCATTGAGTGAGGAAGAAAAGGGCCTTGAATGTATCAAGCTCCTAAATGAGAGATTTGGAAATGAGATTCATTTAGGTGTAGGCACCATAACCACCATTGAACAAGCAAAAAAAGCAATCGAAGTTGGAGCGAAGTACATTATTACTCCTGGTTGGGATAAAGAACTAGTTAGAGATGTGAAAGAACTAAATGTGGATGTCTTACCAGGTGTTTTTACTCCTGGAGAAATCATGCAAGCCTTAAGCCTCGGGATAAAAGTGGTTAAGTTATTCCCAGCAAGCAATCTTGGTACGAGTTACATTAAAAATTTGAAAGGACCATACCCGCACCTTGAAATTATGGGTGTTGGCGGAATTTCATTAGATAATATTCAGGAGTATTCTCAAGCTGGATGTACATCGTTTGGAATTGGGAGTGACCTAGTGCCACGGGGAGCGACAAAAGCAGATAAGGAAACAATCATAAGGAATGCAAAAAAGTACGTCTCGATAATGAACAATAAGGGATGATTAAGATGCAAAAGGCCAAAGAAATTATCAATATGACGAGAGACGAAGTAAAAACAGCAATTGAAGAATTTCCTGTAGCTATCCTACCAATGGGAGCTACGGAACAACATGGGCACCATTTACCTCTAGGTGTAGATATTTTTTTGGCAGAAGGGCTCTCAAGAAAACTATCTGAGAAAACGGGTGCTTTACTTCTACCTTCACAACCTTTTGGGTATTCATGGGTTTGGAGGGATATCCCTGGTACAGTATCGCTACAGCAGCATCATGTAGAAGCAATCATTAAAGATGTTGCACATAGTGTTGCGAGATATGGAATTAAAATGTTAGTCCTCGTTAATGGGCATGATGCTAATAATGCTAGCATGAAATATGCTACAAGAGAGTTAGCTGATGAATTAGATATCCCAGTGATTTATCTTTTCTATCCTAACTTAGAAAATATTATAAAGGAGCATTGCGAATCCTCAACATGGCACGGAATGATTCACGCATGTGAATTTGAAACGTCATTAATGATGGCTCTGAAACCAGAAATGGTTGACATGGCAAAAGCGGTAAGTGAGTATCCAGAGAAGCCAAAACTATATGGAAAATCCTCAATTTCATTAGGTGATCTAAGCCTAAGTGGAGTTTACGGAGATGCAACAAGAGCAACAAAAGAAAAGGGAGAAAAAATGTTAAAACAGTTTGTTTCTGAAATGGAACAAATTATTATAGAAGCATATGAAGAAATCAATAAGTATTAATATAAGGTGCCTAGTGAAGTTGAACTGTACCCCTTTACGGATAGTTAAAAAAGTGCCTAAGCTGCCAATAAGTGACCCCGGTATTGAACCGGGGTCATTTTCAATAAGCCCCATTGATAACGACGATGATTATACTCCTCAATTACTCGATCTACTTCCTTCCTAACGTACAAAAACATTGGTAAAATGCGGTGTTTTTCAAAGTATTTCTCCATATTTTTTAACCAAATGAATGGTTGGTATGGATGAAATACGTAATAATAGTGAGTTGGTAAAAAGATAAGTCCATCAAATTTGGAGTATTTTTTTGGCAAATCTTAACTAAAAATGTCGTTTTATTCAAAGTATTGTAAGATAATGTCTGTAAATGTGATGTGATGTGTTAAAATTAGGAAAATGGATAAATGTGAGGTGGGGAGCGAAATGCGAAATATTAATATATTGCATTTGTCAGACTTGCATATAAATAGAGAAAACTTAAAGGATATTGAAATTGTTTTAGATGCTTTGATAGAAGACATATGTAAATTTAATAAAGAAGGGAAGCGCCTTGATTTTGTTTGCTTTACCGGAGATTTAATAAATCGAGGTGATAAAGCAGATGATGAATTGGAATTAGCACTAGATCATTTTATTAGCCCATTGTTAGATGCAACAAAATTATCTGCTGATCGATTTTTATTGATACCGGGAAATCATGATATAGATAGGAGAGAAATTGATACTTTTCAAGAAAAAGGTATTCGAGAGACGTTGAAAGACCGGACTTCTATAAATAATTTTCTTGACAACATAGAATTGAATAAAGCTTATTTTAAAAGAACTGCACATATTAAAGAATTTATTAATTTGTTCACAGATAAAACTGAGTGGTCTGATCCATTAAATCATACAAAAAAAATCTTAATTGATGATATAGTCATTGGAATAGCTTGTTTTGATAGTGCGTGGAGATGTTCTGGAGAAAGTGATTTACGCAACTTAATCATTGGTGAAAGAGAAGTTGATAAAGCCCTTAGAAGTATTGAAGATGCTGATTTGAAAATTGCTTTAGTTCACCACCCTTTAGATTGGTTGGTTGAAGAAGATGAAAGAGCAGTTTCTCCTTTGTTTAGTAAGTTTCAGTTAGTATTAAATGGACATGTTCACAATTTGGGAGAACGTAAACTAATAACTTATGGTCAATCAACTGTTTATAGTAGTTGCGGTGCACTATTTTCAGGAGATCGGGCATATTATAATGGTTATAATTTTATTGAAGTCGATCCTATTGTTGGGAAGGTTAAAATAAATTTACGTGAATTTTATGATACCCCTAGACGAAGTTTTGATGCTGCAATCTCTAGATATGAAAATGGTGTGGTAGAACATACATATGATACAGCAGACTCTACTGTTGGACAGGCAATAGAAATATTATCGAGCATAAAAACTGCATTTAATGAAAACACAAATAATCTCTTAGTTTCAAATTTAGTAGATATGGAAGCGCCTAAAAAATTAGAAAGCTTATTTATTGTACCTAATTTAAATAAAGAATCGAACTACATTAGAGCAAGCAATGATAAAAATGAGGAAGATACATCGGTTGATTTTAAGGAAATCTTAGGTACAGAGGATAATATTATATTTATCGGACCAGGTGAAGTTGGAAAAACAACCTTGTTACATTATATAGCATCCCATTATTTAGAACATCATTCAAAAAACTTTAATGTTCCGTTTTATATTGACTTTGATGAATTCCCATCAGGTAAGAAGCCTGTGGAAAAACAAATGGTGAAATTTGCTACTGATTACTCTGATGGGGAAAATACTCCAAACATGAATGCAATAATCAATCTATTGGATAAAGGTAGGTGTGTACTACTTATTGATAACCTGAACTTATCCAATCGGAAACACATTGATCGATTAAATGGTTTTGTTAGCAGTTACCCAAAAAACAGGTTTATTTTTACAGCACAAGAAGATGTTTTCCAAACTATCTCTGAGGATTTACCCCATTTTGAATGTGATTTTAAGCAAGTGTACATACGGACATTATCGAAATCTGGTGTTAGGGAACTAATAAATAATTGGTTTTTTGACAGAGATGTTGATGTTGACAAAATGCTTGAACGTATAATGTATTATTTAAACAATGTTGGTATGCCTCGAACTCCATTAGTCGTTTCATTGATTTTAGCTACTTGTAGACAATATGAGGATTTTATACCAATTAATGAGGCAAATGTAATGGAGAATTTTATGCAAATTGTTTTTGAGAAGATGTCATTAGAAAACGCTAAGTCAAGTACATTTGATTTTTATGCAAAAGAAAGGTTTTTATGGCATTTGTCTTGGGAAATCGCAAAAGGGAAAAAGAAGTGGATTTCACTTACAGATTTTCATCGCTATACTTCGGATTATCATGAGTCTAAAGGGTTAAATTTACATAAATCAAATTTTGATCAAGTTTTTTTTGAGAAAGGTGTGCTAATTAAGAAGGATAATAAAGTATTTTTTAGATATAAAAGCATTCAAGAATATTATTTAGCTAAAGCAGCCCTTAATAATTCAACTGTTTTAGAGTTTATTCTTTTGGATGACAAATTTTATAATTATATAAACGAAATTAGTTTTTTTACAGGGATGAAAAGGGATGAATTATCTATAATCAATTTCCTACAAGAAAAACTTTTAGAACAACTTAATCCCTTCATGGAAAAAATCCATTTATTAGATAATTATGGATTAGATGGAACTATACTACCGGAAGCAAGTAATCTGAGAGGCAAAGAACCTTTAGAGCAAAATGAAAGAGACAAACTAACAAATTTGCCTGATAATCCAAAAGAAAATAGCCTTATTGAAGAGGAAAACGAACAACAAGAAAAAAATAACTTATTCGATATTTTGACCCTTTATGGGCGCTCAATAAGAAACAGTGAAGATTTGACTATCATAGATAAAAAAGAACATCTAAAATTTTGTTTCAAAGGTTATATTGTATTATTAGCAACTTTCAAAGAGGGACTTGAAGTAGCTATTAGGGATATCAAAGATGATAATACTGAATTAAGTGGAGAAGAAATTTCAAAAATGGAAAATTTCATAAAGCTTACTATCCCTTTTGTTCTACAAAACGTAACATATGAGTCAATCGGAACAGGAAAACTTGAAGAAACCTTAAGTCAACTAATTAGAGAAGAAGAAAATGAATTTATTAGATTTATGATGGTATTTTTATATGCTGATTTAAAACTTGACAACTATTTAATTGCAATAAAAAACTTGATTAGTTCCACTGAAAACAAGGATATACTATATCTTATTAAAGCGAAGTTACAATTTTATTTTATGCTAAATCATTCAAATAATAAGAATGAATTAATTAGTATGATGTCCGATATTGAATTAAAGGCCCAGAATGTAAGTCGTCTGTATAAGTCAACCTTAATGCAAAAGATAAATAAACAATTACAACAAAAGAAAATAGAAAATGTGTAATGTAAAACTAAGTAAGATGTTCCTTTTTAGTTTCAAATTTTAAAAAAGTTGTACACAAAATTGATTTTGAAAAGTAGTAATTGTTAAGAGTAGCAGAGAAGATGACTAAGTAGGTAACCATAGGTAACCTACTTAGTCATCTTTGATATTTGAAAAGGTTTTTTCTTCAAATGCTGCAATATTTAACATCAAATTGGGAGGGAGCATCTCCGGATGAAAGTTTGTAAAAGGTGGAAGCAGATTTTCCATCTTTCACCATCCCTTTTTCATCTTAACTGTTATTTTAGATTTACCTAAACATGAGGCCGGGTCAAAATAACTTAATAGAAATTGAGTTTATAGGGTTTTGTCGGGATAATGTGTAAAATTTGTGTATAACTATATACATTTGTGAATCTTGAAAACAGGTTAAAGGGCTCTTAATATGGTATCGCTTTTTCATTAACTTGTAATTTACCACATCAGTCTTTTGGTGAACGCTCTTTAATTTATATTTTTCCATCTTTCCCACAGTTCGCGAAACAATATATTATTTTTTATCTTAACAGCATAACCAAATACCGACACGACTATTGATATTGGTTGAATTGTAATTCCAATTATAGCTTTTTTGGATTTTTATATATTTTCTTATTCATCTTTTTAAGGTAACATCACTCTTCTTCCAACAGTAGAGGATAATAAGATAGATGTTCTGGTCCTCCCAAAAGGTACGAATTTTTCAATCAATCGTGTCAGCTCATCCGTTCCCTTTAGAGCAGCCTTTATATAGTAATGTACATGTCCTGTAGCACAATGACATTCAATGACATCAGGTTCTTTGGTAATCATTTGTTCAAATTCATCCTTAGGTACCTTTAGTTCACTTAATTCAATCATAACCAATAATTTTTTTCCTACCGCCACTGGTGGAACTAAAGCATAGAAGCCGTCAATTATACCTTTTTCCTGAAGGCGTTTTAATCTTTCAGTAACACTAGGACGACTTAGGGCTAATTTATTCGATAATTCGCTTATAGAGATTCGTCCATCCTCCTGTAGTATTTTGATCATATTAATATCAATTTGATCCATCTTTCTCACTTCCTTCAAATTGCATTTAAAGCACACCATTTATCTTCATAATACTATATAAATACTGAAAATTCCTTCACTTTGATATGTAATTGTTAATTAAATTGTACTATTATAATAAATACACATGAATTATTTGAAAAATTAAAAAGTTGGAGGGTGTTTATATTGATATTTGATTAATAGATAAAAAGATATAGATGCATGAAAGTTTCGAAAGGTTATGAAAAAAACCTTCCTTATTTATCTAATAAGGTTTAAATACTTAAAATAAGAAACGAGGTTAACATGAATAACTCAATAAAAATTATCGTCTTAGCTGGTGCGTTTGTATCATTTATATTGGGGGCAGGAACTGCAACAGGGCAAGAAATTTTGCAATTTTTCGTATCCTTTGGTTATCTCGGTATTGGTGCAATTATTATTGCAGCTATTTTGCATATGTGGTTCGGTGCATATGCCATGGACGTAGGACTCAGATTAAAGGCTAAGGATTCAAAAGATGTTTTTATCTATTTTTGTGGAAAATATCTAGGATTATTCTTTTATTGGTTTGCACAATTATTTATATTAATCGTTTTTGCCGTAATGATTTCCGGAGCTGGAGCAACTGTTTCAGAATATTTTGGTGTGGGAGTTATTCCGGGCAGAGCTATCATGGCGACTTTAGTTTTAATTACGGCTTTATTACGTTTAGAAACTATTATTAAAATATTGGGAATTGCTGGGCCGATAATTATTATTTTTGCTGTCGTAGTAGGGTTCGGAAATTTTGACCCAACAGGTTATTCACAATCAGGGGAAATCATCAAGAATTTAGACCTAATTAAAGCAACTAATCAATGGTGGCAAGCAGGTTTTATTTATTCTTCGTTTGTTTTACTTGTAGCTCTGCCATTCTTAGCAAATTTGGGGAAGGAGGAAGAAATTAGAAAAAATGTAATCCTTGCTGGTTGCTTAGGCGGCCTAATTATGTTGATAGGTGTCTTTGCAATTTATATAGGTATCCTTTCGAACATTGAACAGCTTCACACAACAGATATTCCTACATTATTTTTAGCTGATCAAATTAGTCCAATATTAGCATTTATCTTTTCAATTATCTTGCTCCTTGCCATCTATACAACGGCAGTTGGCATGTTATGGACTGTTTCAACACAATTCTCAAAAGGGAACAACCCAAAATATAGAATAATAACTATAGCTATAACAATCCTCGGTTTTTTCGGCGGATTATTACCCTTCTCAAAAATTATAAATTTTGTATATCCTATAGTGGGATATATTGGCTTAATATTAATGGTTGGTATGCTATACCGCCAGTTTATTAATAAGGGGAAATTAAAAAACGCAGCTAATAATACAATAAACAATACTGAAAATTATAGTAAATGAGGGATAAAATGAGTAAATATAGTAAAAAAGCAGACTATACTAGGGTTAAATTAGACATGCCTTTTACAGGTATAACATCATTCAGAAAGTATCCAATCTGTACTAATCTAGATGAGTTAGATGCTGATTTTGCAATTATTGGTGTTCCAAATGATATGACAACTGCATGGCGTTCTGGAGCTAGAATGGGACCAAGATCTATTCGTGAACAGTCTTCATTATATGCATTTGGCTCTGGTTATGATCATGAGAAAGATATTGTCTATAATAATGAGGGTTGGAGAATTGTTGACTGCGGTGACGTTTCTATCATTAATGGAGACGTTGAACAAAGCCACGAAAATACTGAAGAGGCAATTAGAAAAATTATATCAAAAGGTGCTATTCCTATTGTTTTAGGCGGAGATCACTCGATCACAAGCCCTGTTGCTTTTGCATTAGATAGTGTAAAAAAAGTGAACGTTGTCCAAATTGATGCACATTTAGACTGGTTAAAAGAGGCTTCTGGCCAACGCTTTACATTAAGTAATCCTATGCGAAGAATGTCTGAAATGGAACACATCAATAAAATGGCCCAACTTGGAATTAGAGGAGTTGGAAGCAGTCAGAAAGAAGATTTTGATGATGCCCGTGCTTATGGAAGTACTATTTTATCACCAAAACAAATAAGAAAAATAGGGATCGAAAAAGCATTAAAAGACATGCCAAACGGTGAAAAATATTATGTAACAATTGATATTGATGGTTTAGATGCTTCAGTTGCCCCTGGAGCAGGTTCACCTTCCCCAGGCGGGTTTTACTATGATGAGGTAAGTGAAATTTTAGAGGCTGTGGCAAAGAAAGGTGAAGTAATAGGCTTTGATTTAGTTGAGGTAAATCCTTTATACGACCCAACTGGTGTAACCTCTCAAATTGCGGCAAGATTAATAGTTGATTTTATTAACTTCATTATTAGAGAAAAACAGATAAATCTAACCAAATAATTTGTACTCACATAAATTAATAGTTTCTAATATTAATTTTGTGCAAAAGACCACAGTTTATGATGATTTTTTTGCGATTACGTCTTTATAAGAGAAAATAAATTTTAAATTAATTGGTAAATCAGTATATATTACTGTAATCCTTGCTAGTAGAACATGCAACTAATAAAGTTGCATGTTCTTTGTGATTATATAATGTTACATAACAGAGGTTATATGAACTTGTGTTTCCAGCGTTAATCCTGAAGAAGGATTAACGCTATAATTTTTTATTACAGTCAAATTTAGCCTAATAATTATATATTAATCGTTAATCGAACGTACTTTCGCATGCGGATTCGTTAGAAGGAGGGGCTAATATGCAAAAAGTCCGTGGGAAAATAAGATGGGTGCTGCATTTATGTTACCTCTCATGACAAGGTTGATTGGATTTTATATAAGGTTGATATACCATCTTAGATGAACATCTATTAGAAGAAATAAACCAAACGATTTGTAGTGCTAGGGTTATAACCATACTTATTGAAACCATTGGGATGTTGCTCGCATTTCATTGGAAATTCTACTTTTGATGACAGGTGCAGTTTTAGTCTGATAAGTTTGAGTAGTATTTGTTTGCTTATGTCTCTTATTATACTCATTTTTAGAATGATTGTTTTTAAGACAAGTGAGGATTATATATCGTGCAACGGTAATATCCATATGTACTTTGGGGTTCTGAAGCCTTTTTCTAAATTTTAATATTTTTAGTTTTTTTAAATCTTCATCAGTTGGGGTCGTGTGAAAGTAAAAAGTTCCGACCTGAACAGAAGTAAGGACTTGACTTTCGCCATTTCGAAGATTGTAATTATCCAAACCTATTTTTCTTGCATGACCTGTTCTAATTAATTTTTTAAGAATTTTTTCTTTCATATGATAAAAATCGTAAAATTCATATTCTGTTTTTGCATATTTGTTGATTACGTTGATTGCTGCTGCGATTTGTTCTATTGAGAATAACATGGACAATGCTCCCCCTTGAGGTATTTAATGAGGTTAAAAATAGAAGTAATCTAAAGATATGGACTCAATGCAGGCTTTATATTTAACAATATACATCAAATAAGATTTAACTTTCTGTTAAGTTTGTCACACTGATTAAGTAATTGTCGGACTAAGTGGTTAGAATCTCCCGCTCCTAGAAACATCCTTCATATTAAGGTTACTCGTAAGAACTTAAAACACAGAAAATGGAAACTTGAACTACAAAATATTAAAAACAATTTCAAGTGATTCCCAAAACATGAAATATAATAAAACAAGTATATTCAATGCAATGATGATGAAAGTTGAAAAGGTTAATCGAACTAGTCTATCAAAGTGAATTAAGGGAATCAAAGGCCATATAAAAACAGGCTGAAATTGATGAACTACAAGAAAAACAAACGGGGCATTTTTTTAAAGATGGAAATTATGATATCAACTACTTATGGAATAACTTGCACATTACTTTAGATGGATTTTTGGGGATATACTTCTCTGCGTCCTATTCTTCAAAGAAGTCTGATAAGGAGTTTGAGCCCTTCATTACAAGCATTAACGAAGCTATTTGAAAAATAAAGCAACAGCGGTACAATCAATATTCTAAAATTGATGTTGTAGAGGGCTCACACTATTAAATTAACTTATTTTATTTCTTTGTGTTTCTTGAAAATTGTGAAGGGTTACATTTAATCTTTTAATGTCACTAATAGATAAATCAAGGAACTGTACTCCATACGAAACTGATTTACCCTTAATATGATCTTCTCTTCTGATAATTTTACCTTTTAAATCGAATTCTTCACCTTGTAATGTAAAGTTTATTTTCATGATAATATTGTATTTAACCGGAAATTCATAAGAGGAATGAAATTTCAATCCACCAATACTAATATCATCAACAATTCCATTAAACGACTTATTTTTTAATGATTCTAAAGAATTGTTCCCAAAATCTAGAAGAGTAAATGTACTCTCTATTCCAGGCAGTTCAAGTCTACAAGAATCTCTCTTTTCGACCAGTTTGAATTTTTCTACTTTCCCTAGTTGACTTTTCAATGAATTATTATTTTTATGTAAGTTCTCAATTTGTTGGGTTTGCTTTAATAGTCTACGCTCAACTTTAATAAATAAGATTAACAATAAAAACAAAATTATAGTGTGTGATAAAACTATGTAACTCAAGCATATCACCTCATTTATACAATTTTAAGGGCTTTAGGTCTTCCTAAAATAAAGCCCTGACCGTATTTTACACCAATGGATTTTGCAATTGCTAAATCCATTTCAGTTTCAAGTCCTTCAAGTACTAAGTTAATATTATGATTATTAGTGTAATAGAGAATTGTTTTAATTAACTCTTGTTTTTTAGGTTCCCTATACAAGTTCTCAGAAAAATATTTATCTAACTTAATAAAATTAGGATCTAATTCAATAATTGATTTTAGATTAGAGTTTCCCTTTCCCACATCATCAATAGCAAATTTAATACCCTCTGTTTTTAGTATGGCAATATTCTCTCTTAAACTTAAATAATCGGTAATTGTTTCCATTTCACTAATTTCAAAGATGACTTGTTGACTAAAGTAGTTATATTCTGTAATAATTTTCTTAATAAAGGGCAGAAAATTTGGGTTTGTAAGGGTAGATGGAAATACATTCAAAAACAAATATCCGTCCTTTTTTGAAAATCCGGCCGAATGGTAGGTAAATGCAGCTTTATGAATAGACCGCGAATCTAGTTCATAGAGCTGTTTTTCTGTTTTCGCAAGTTTAAAAGTTTCTTCGGGATTTACATAATACGAGGTTCTAAGAAGTCCTTCAAACCCAATCCTTGTCCATGTCTGAATATCAATAATGGGCTGGAAAAAGTGTGAGAATAATTCATTTTTAATCATATTTTTAATCATATTTAGTAATCACTCCTTTCATCTTTTTTATTTTCCTAATAAAAAAGATGACTACACCGAAATAAAACGGGAGTCATCTATTCTCCGCTAATTCGGCAACCCGACTACCCTTGCAAAATCGCTTTAGGCTCGTAGCTTTGCGTCCTTACCTTTCGATAAGTTTGCCTTTATCATTATAGCTTTTAATTAAATAATATTTTTATCCTTTTCATTATAGTTTAAAAAAATATCCCTCACAACGTTTTTTGACAAAATACGACAAAAAACTCACTTGTAACCAACTAAACTAGTTACTAATTTAGTATTAATACAAAATATTGTAAAATTAAAATTAGATAATCTTATTTCTTTACAAGAAAAGTTGCAGTTAAATCCCTTTTCATGTATTTTTATTATAATAAAATATGTAATAAAGGAAGATTATTTTGAGAACATTACAATTAACATTACATGAAGCGATTGAAATATGTAAAGCGCTCGCAAATGAACAACGAATGGAGATGATGCGTTCTCTGACTGGCGGCCCTAAAAATGTAAATGAGCTTTCCGATTTGTTACACATTCCGTTTTCATCTACAGCGGTGAATGTTAGAAAGCTGGAGGAGGCAGGATTAATCACGACTGAGATCGTTCCCGGTCGCGGGAGCCGGAAGGTAAGTTCAAAGCGCTATGACCGTATTATTATTGATCTTGAGGAGAAGGAACCACCAAAGGATGATATTTTAACCTTTGAGCTTGAGATTGGCGAATATGTGCAATGCGATATTGAACCAACCTGTGGCCTGCTCAGCGATAAGGGAATCATCCATATCCTTGATGATCCCCGTTCCTTTTACGAGCCGGAACGGAAAAATGCCCAACTTATATGGTTTCGTTCCGGGTATATTGAGTATCACTTCCCAAATAGGATTCCTTACGGAGCATGGGTCGAAGAGCTGAATTTCTCGGTTGAATTATGTTCGGAGGCTCCTTATCATAATCTAGACTGGCCTTCTGATATCACCTGTTGGATTAACGGAAAGGAAATCGGATGCTGGACAAGCCCTGGAGACTTTGGGGGCGAGAGGGGATTCTTAACTCCGGGGTGGTGGGAAACCCACAACACTCAGTATGGTGTGTTGAAATATTGGAAAATAAACCACGAAGGCAGTTATATAGATGGGGTAAAAATCTCCACCGTGACGATTGATGACCTGAAACTGCAAGAGAAGCCGTACATTTCGCTGCAAATTGGTGTTAAAAAAGATGCCAAAAATTTAGGTGGACTGAATTTGTTTGGCTCCAAGTTTGGAAACTATGAACAAGGATTAATCATGAAAATTCAATATGTTGCGGACTGATTTGCAATAGGAAGAGACTGAAAGGATATTATTCCAATCAGGCTTTTTTTATTTCATAAATTATTATTACAAAAATACTTGATTTATAACAATAAAACATGTAATAATATTTTCAGAAAGTTGAAAGCGTTTTATGTGAAGGTGTTTGCATAGTATAAAGCCTTTCTAAAACGATAGTCTATTTCCAAGGAGGAAATCAGAATGAAATCTTTTAAATGGTTAGTTTTATTAATCGTTAGTGTCCTTATTTTAGGAGCTTGCTCAGGCGGCAATGAATCTGCGTCTAAGTCAAAAGATGGAAAGATTCAAATTACTTTCATCAACGGTTTCACCGGTGGTGACGGAACCTACATGAAAAAGATTACGGATGGATTCAATGCTTCTCAGGACAAGTATGAAATTGTCGAGAGTCAAGAAAAAGATCATTATACGAAATACAAATCCGGTAACTATGACCTTGTTGTTATTCATGGGAATAATCTGGAAACATACCGTCTAGATGGCATGATTCAGGATGTTGGCACTCTATACGAAAAAGCAGGGCTAAAAGAGGCTGACTTCCATAAAGCTGGAATCGATCTTGCAAAATTGGACGGAAAGCTTTACGGATTCCCGATTGATATTCACCCATTAACCATGTTCTACAATAAAGAGTTTGTAAAAGAAGCTCCAAAAACGTATGAAGATATTCTAACTCTAAATACAGAATTACAAGCAGAGAATAAAGATTTATTTGCAATGGGTGTACCTTCAGCAGGGCTTGTAGAGTTTTATATGCTGATGATTGCAGCCCAGAATGATGTAGAACTGAAGGATGGCGATGCCTTGAACTTTGCCCAGCCTGAATTTGCCGATGCGCTAATGACCTTCCATGATATGGTCTGGAAAGACAAAGTATCTCCAGCTGGTTTAGGCCTGGATGGAGAATTTAAAACCTTCATGAAAGAAGCGGAATCAGGAAAAGCTGTGCAAACAGCTGTTGCGCTAACAGGTCCTTGGTTCTATGGAGCGGCAAAAGAAAAATACGGTGATAACCTTGGAATTGCGCCAATTCCGCAGATTGGTAATCAGCCTGCTGCTTATGGTAATGCTCACATGCTCGCTGTTTCGACAAGTGTGAAAGACGATAAGGTTAAAGAAGGAATTGCTGAGTTTGTTAAATTTATGTTCAATCCAGAAAACCTGATTAACTGGGCTGATGGAGGACAGGCTCCTGTACATTTGAAGACAATCGAAAAAGTGACAGCCGAGAAAGACAAGTATCAAATTGCATACCAAAACTCTCTGCAGTTTGATACGTATATTGCTCCGCCACAAGTGTATCAGTATGGCGAACAAATCCGCTATATGAATGAAAAAGTCTTCAGCAAGCTTGTAACAAATGAAAAGATTACAAAAGAACAATTAATGAAAGAACTAGAGTCTGCAACAAAGAAAGCGGAGCAAATTGCTCAAACTCAACCGAAATAATCATGATAAAAGGCAGAGTGGCGCGGGAATCCCTGCGCCATTCTCGATAAAAACACTTGAAATCAGCAAAAGGTGAGCATTAGTTCTCCTACTTATTGGAGGGTGTATTAAATGCACAATGGAACTTCAACAAAAACTTGGGCAATCTTGATGGTTTCCCCGTTTGTACTTTGCTTTATATTATTCTGGCTCGCTCCAATGCTATTAGGGGTATGGGTCAGTCTCCACAATTGGAACCTTTCATCGGGTAATAATGGTTTTATCGGCCTGAAAAACTATATTGATATTTTAACTCCCGGCTCGCTTTATAATGAAGCATTTATGCTGGCCTTGAAAAATACTCTTGTATTCGTCGTGATCAGTGTGCCTCCGCTCGTAATCATCGCTTTAGGACTTGCACTCATTCTCGATCAACTGCCAGCGAAGCTAAAATCGGTTTTCCGGACCATTTATTTCGTTTCTTATTCCATTTCTGTTACTGCTGTATCTGCAATCTTCTTATGGCTTTTTAGTGACAATGGAGGATTTATTAACAATCTTTTTGTCAGCTCTGGATTATTGGAACAGCCGATAAACTGGCTTAATGAACAGCCATATGCATGGATATCTATCCTCATTGCGACCATCTGGTGGACAATTGGATTTAATATGATGTTGTTCATCAACGCCCTTGACGAGGTTGATCCAAGTCTTTATGAAGCGGCTGACTTAGATGGAGCTAATGGCTTCAAGAGATTTATTTATATTACATTGCCTCAGATTAAAAATGTCGCTTACTTTATCATTATTATTACAGTCATTGCGTCATTCAACTTGTACGGGCAATCAAAACTCATCACGGCTGGGGGGCCTGAGCAGACTACTACAACGTTGACGATGAGCATCCAGAATACTGTTTTTGGTATGAATCAGCTTGGTGTAGGTTCGTCGATGGCTATTATGATGGGGATCATCATGCTGCTCGTGACCGCTGCCCAATACTTTATGTCTTACCGTAAAAAGGAAGTGAATTAACATGAAACGTAAGCAAAAAAACATCCTCATTGTCACTTTGGCTATCCTGATCGCCATTTTGTTTCTTTTACCGTTAGTCTGGATGGTGTTCACTTCCTTTAAAACACTAGGTGAATCTATGTCCAGCTCTGCCATTCTGCCAAAAGTTTGGACGCTGCAAAACTATATGAATATTTTCTCGCCGACAAGCGATGCCCCTATCCTTCTTTGGATTTTGAACACAGCTGTCATCACGATG
The DNA here is from genome assembly GCF_059759275.1 of Ferdinandcohnia sp. GQ5. Taxonomy (NCBI): domain Bacteria; kingdom Bacillati; phylum Bacillota; class Bacilli; order Caryophanales; family Bacillaceae; genus Ferdinandcohnia; species Ferdinandcohnia sp. GQ5. The sequence goes on along the minus strand of NZ_JCAXEW010000005.1, from coordinate 55,295 downwards.
ATAGGGACGGTTCTTGTTGTCGCCATAGATATCCTAGCGGCCTACTCATTGGCTCGCCTACACGTGCCTGGTAAAAAAATTATCATTGGGATTATTATTATGGCATTGACAATACCAGGCATCGTGACTCTTTTCCCAGCATTCTATATTTTTAAGAGTTTTAATTTGCTAGATACATTTATTCCTCTGATTCTGCCGTATACAGCAAGTACAATGGGAGTCTTCCTGATTTATAACTTCTTACTAAGCTTTCCAAAGGATCTTGAAGAAGCAGCCTATCTAGACGGTGCATCTCAAATGCAAATCCTGCGCCATGTCATATTCCCGGCAATCAAGCCTGTCGCCGTGACACTAGGCGTTATCACATTTATGGGGATTTATAACGATTACCTTTGGCCGTCACTCGTTGTTAACTCCAACGAAATGAAAACCCTGACACTTGGAATTGCGACGCTGATTCAAGGATCCAATTTCGTCAATCCGGCGGGAATGATGGCTGCAACCGTTGTGGCTACTATTCCAGCAATTGTTGTCTTCCTGGCGGCAAACAAATATTTTGTAAAAAGTGTAACGAACTCTGGAATAAAATAAAGATTTGATATTTCACAACGTATAATGACTACAAAAGGAGATTTTGTTTAAAATGCGCCAAGAATACCCGAGACCACAGTTGAAACGTAATAATTGGATAAATCTGAATGGAACCTGGCAATTTGCCTTTGATGATCAAAATATAGGAGTAAAAAATGCCTGGCAAACAAATGCAGCTGCTTTTACAAGAGAAATCAATGTCCCATTTGCTTATCAGACAAAATTGAGTGGCATTGAAGACCCCGGCTTTCATGACTATGTTTGGTACCGCCGCGAGTTTACAGTACCGGCCAAGTGGCAAGACCAACAGGTCTTTCTTCACTTTGGAGCTGTAGATTACCGGGCGTGGGTTTATGTCAATGAACAGTTCGTCGGATTCCATGAAGGAGGGAATGTTCCCTTTTCATTCAATGTCACCCATCACTTAAACTGGGGAACAGAGAGTGTTGTTGTCAGAGTAGAAGATCCATCAACAGATGAAACCATTCCAAGAGGAAAGCAATACTGGATTGAAAAGTCTGATTCCATCTGGTATACACGGACAACTGGGATTTGGCAGACAGTCTGGTTGGAAGCATTAAACCCTGTCCATTTTTCAAAAGTAAAATTTACACCTGATGTTGATCTTGGCGATATTCATCTTGAATTAGAGGTAGAAGGGGACTTTGCTGGCAAACAGGTGATAGTTGAAATCTTCTTCAATGGGGAGCCGATTGCCAAGGATGTCATCCATCTGTTTGAAAATTATACACAGCGCTCAATCAATCTATTTCAGAATAAAATCTTTCGGACCCCTTTTCACCACGATGGCTGGTGTTGGACGCCTGAGAATCCGAATTTGTTCGACGTTAAGTTGTCCATAAAAGAAAACGGCTCTATTCTTGATGAAATTGAAGCATATTTCGGCATGAGGAAGGTCCATACAGAAGACGGAATGGTATACTTAAACAATAAACCATACTATCAAAAGCTTGTACTTGACCAAGGCTATTGGCCAGAAGGCTTGCTGACAGCTCCAAGCGATGAAGCGTTTAAGCTTGATATTGAACTTGCCAAGGAAATGGGCTTTAATGGCTGCAGGAAGCACCAAAAAGTAGAAGACCCAAGATTCCTGTATTGGGCAGACAAGCTTGGCTTCATGGTCTGGGGGGAATGCGCAGCCTCGCCTTCTTTTAACGAAAAAGCTGTCGCCCGTTTGACTAGGGAATGGATTGAGATTATTGAACGGGATTACAACCATCCTTCCATCGTGGCTTGGGTGCCACTTAATGAAAGCTGGGGTATCCCGAATGTACGGGCTGAAAAGATACAACAAAATCATTCGCTGGCCATGTACCATCTTGTTAAATCTCTTGATTCCACGCGCCTAGTGATTTCAAATGATGGCTGGGAACTGACTCGATCTGATATTTGTGCAATACACAATTACAACCATGGCAATGTTAATGAAAAAGCGAAATATGAATACTATAAGCAGTCTATTTCGACGAAGGAGCAGCTTCTGCAGTCACAGCCGGCTAAACGGAAGATTTACGCTAATGGCTTTGAGTATGAAGGAGAGCCAATTATCTTGACAGAGTTTGGTGGAATTGGTTTTAGAGTTGGTGAAGATGCGGGCTGGGGTTATACTTCTGTGACCGGTGCAGATGAATTTGCGGCTGATTATAAGCGGGTTATGGAAGCAGTCTATGCTTCAAAAGCACTACATGGGTTCTGCTACACTCAACTAACTGATGTTGAACAGGAAATTAACGGATTGCTCACATATGACCGCGAGCCGAAATGTGAGCTGAAAGAAATTCGGAAAATTAATGACATGTGGCATTCTGTAATTGTGGGGGGCTAAACAATGAAAAAAGGTTTCCGTACTGTAAAAAAGATGAATCGGAAAGACATTCATATGAGGGATCCGTTTGTTTTCCCACATCCTGAGGAAAATAAGTATTATTTATTTGGGACCACGTTCGCAGATGGCTGCGGTGACAAAGACCCAGTTTTTGAAGTGTATGTCGGCGAAGACTTAGAGACATGGGAAGGTCCATATATTGCATTCGACCCGCCAAGGAGCTTTTGGGGGGTGCGCCACTACTGGGCTCCTGAGGTTTTTTCAATCGATGGCCGATTTTATATGTTTGCGACGTTTAAAGGCGGTATTGGTGAACACCGTGGGACAGGAATCCTGGTTGCCGACCATCCGGCGGGGCCGTATGTTCCACACAGTGATGGAGCTGTGACGCCCGCTAGTTGGGAATGCCTTGACGGAACCTACTATGAAGACAAGCTTGGGCAGCGATGGATCGTATTTTGCCATGAATGGACCCAAGAGTATGAGGGGAAAATCAAAGCAATCAGGCTTACTCATGATTTGAAGCAATCTTATGGGAAGACAATTGAAATTTTAAATGCAGCTGAAATGAGATGGATTCGGCTGTTCGGTGATCCGAGGATTGAAAAGAAGGGATTCCTGACTGATGCTCCGTTTATGTACGAAGCAAAAAATGGCGAACTACTTATGCTTTGGTCGAGTTACTCTGTTCCAAACTATGGGGACCAGGGCTTTGGAGGATACACCGTAGCCATTGCCCGTTCCAAGTCAGGAAGTATAGAAGGTCCATGGCTTCATGAAGATGAGCTGTTATTGGACCGAAATGCAGGGCATTCAAGCTTGTTCACTGGACTGGACGGGAAAACTTATCTCTCTACCCATTATCCCGATACCCCGCATGGAAACGAGCGTCCTCTATTTATAATAGTAGAGGAACTGGTTGACAGGTTAAGAATTATAGAATAGTGTATAGAAAGGCAACTTACCCTTATGGTGAGTTGCCTTTCTTACATTCTTACCAATTTAAATAAACCTTTTTTAAACAGCATTTCTACCTTTTGCTGTATACCATATATAGAGTAAAGTCCGAACTGCTATATATCTAGATAGGGCACTTCTCCGTAGTAATCAAACCCACTAGTCGTATCTAAAAATAAGTCATTCAATTCCACCATAAGCAATCACCTAGCTGAATTTCTGAATTATTAAAACGAAAATGATGTTGATGAAATCCTACAAAAATAATGAGATAATTATAGACAAAGAATATAATGAACAATATGAAACTGTTATAGGAGAGTCCTAATGAAAAAAAAAATGAACTATTTAATCATACTTTTAACTGCTATCTTAATAGTTGGTTGTACTAACGTAGAAGATGCTTCTGTTACAGAAAAAGAAACAGATTCACAAGATGTAACCATAGTTAAATCAAATTCAAATAATAGCGAAAAAGTAGAGACGCTCAATACGGTTGTAGATGAACCAGTATTGGAAGAAACGCCAACTGAACAAAATAATGACAATGACCTGTTCTCGGGATACAAACTTATAGAAGTTGATGGTGGGGATTTGTTTGGATATCGTAAACAGAATGTAGTCGTTGACATTGGTTATGGGGACCGAGAGTATTGGGCCTTCACGAATGAACATGGGCAACTAGTCCGTGTCATTGCTGACGAAGTTGTTCTACAAGACGAACGAACTGAACCTGTAACATCGTCAGGCAGATACTACTCTGATGAAGCAAAAGTTCCTGGTGTCGAAAGAGCGGATTTAGATGAAGGACATATCATTGCTGATTCTCTCGGAGGGGTATCGAATGCTTATAATATTACCCCTCAAGATAGTACGCTCAACCGACATGGTGATCAAGCATATATGGAAGATGCAATCCGTAAGGCTGGTGGAGCTACCAATTTTGAAGCAATTATCACTTATCCGAATACGGAAACACAGATTCCTTCAAGTTATCAGTATACCTATACCATAAAGGGTAACAAGATAGTTGATAAATATGATAATGTGAACCCTGATAAAGTAAACGCATCATTAGGTCTAACAAGTAGCAATTCTTCTGAAAAAACTAGTTCAAGCACAAAATCAACTAGTCCAAATACAAATGTAGATATTTCTAGTGTTGATACAAACGGTAATGGAAAGGTGACGATTAAAGAAGCAAAAGATGCGGGTTTCAACATGCCAATTACATCGGACCACTGGCTTTATCAATATATGGATGATCGTGATGGTGACGGAATGGTGGGTGAGTAAAACGCTAACCATGTTCCGATAAAAAAACTATGTCCCACCCTTTTATAGATACACCATATGATAAGATATCTAAACAGAAGTAAAGTAGTAAACTAAACGTGTGCGTTATCCAAGAAGGATTAACGCACCTTTTGTGTGCCAGGCATGTTCATTAACTTGGCGGTGAGAGTCCGCTATGGGCGTTGGGATATGCGAACCATTAGCCAAAGGCAAGGGTGTCCGTGGCGACGCGGAATCTGAAGGAAGCCCAAGGCAAATCCTCGGTCTGAGGTACACGAATCACATTTGAGGTTTACGTTTCAGGACGAGTTTGCAAAACAAAACAAAGTCCAAAATATCCCCAGATGAACCGTAAATAAATGTGGCAGATATATGAGGAGAAAGTGAATGAACTTACCCTGGGAGGTCTCTTGGTATCCTGGAAAGGAACCCACTTAGTGATAAGTAGCTGAATCAAGAGAAGTCAGCTGATGTCATAGTATCAACCTTGCGGTTGAGAAGGACGGAACGAAAGGAGTGGCCATGTTAGACTACTTTACAAAGGAACGAAGACATAGCCAATCGTAAGACTACATTAGAGCTAGAAGGGCGGAAACCGACGAACTCTATTGTAGAGTGGAGTTCTCTTTGTGCAAAGTCAAGAACATGGGAACGATATGGAATATAATAACGAATTAATTGAGAGAATCATAAGCCAAGAGAACATGAATCGAGCCTTTCAGAAGGTAAAGAGAAACAAAGGAGCAGCAGGAGTCGATGAGAAAGATATAGAAGCTACTCGCCTTCATTTGAAAGAACACGGACAAGAAATCATTCGACTTATACGGGGCAATACAAACCTCGAGCAGTTAGAAGGGTAGAAATCCCAAAACCTAACGGTGGTAAGCGTAATTTAGGAATCCCTACAGTAACCGATCGAGTTATCCAGCAAGGAATTATTCAGGTGCTGACCCCAATTTTCGAGAAACAATTTAGCCCTCATAGCTATGGATTTTGGCCTAATAAGAGTGCTCATCAGGCTATTGAGCAAGCTAGATTATACATCGAAGATGGGTATCAATATGTTGTAGATATGGACCTAGAAAAAATTCTTTGATAAAGTACAACACGATAAATTAATGTCTATCGTAGCTAAGACCATTACTGATAAACCGACATTAAAACTTATACGTCGGTACTTACAAGCAGGAGTCTTGGAAAATGGTGTTGTGTCTGTAAATAAAGAAGGTACTCCACAAGGAGGACCACTTAGTCCACTACTTAGCAATATCATCTTAAATGAGTTGGATAAAGAACTTGAAAAACGAGGGCATAAATTTGTCCGTTACGCCGATGACTGCAACATATACGTGAAGAGTCAAAAAGCTGGGGAACGAGTTAAAAGCGGAATAACCGACTTCATAGAAAAGAAGTTAAAACTCAAGGTGAATGAAGAGAAAAGTGCGGTGGGAAAGCCGATAGCACGTATATTCTTAGGGATGAGTTTCTACCGAAGTAAGGGAAAAGCAGGGTGTACGTGCCAAAGAAATCTAAACAAAGGTTTGAAGGTAAGCTAAAGAAACTTACAAACCGCAATTGGGGAGTAAGTATGAAGTATCGCATTTAAAAGATAAACAACTAATTCAAGGGTGGGGAAACTATTTCAAAATCGCTGATATAAAGAGATATACATATCTATTAGACGCACATCTCAGAAGAAGATTGAGAGCCTGCCGATGGAAAGAATGGAAGAAAACGAGAACCAAATACCGAAACCTAAAGAAATTAGGCATCTACTCAATAACTGCTTGGAAATGTGCAAACTCCCGAAAGGGATATTGGAGAACGTCTAATAATCCTGTCTTGGATTCAGCTATGAATAAAGAATACTGGTTGAAACAAGGACTATAAAGTTTTTGCAAATTATTTTATCAATAATAGTTATTTCACTTGCAGGATATGGTTTGGTAACTGAGGATTTTAAGTTTCAACCATATATGATGTTGGTTTTAAGTTTAACAATGTTGGTAATGGGATTAAGACTAATTCAAAAGGGGGACAAGTTTTACGGCTGGCTAAGTATTGTTGTATTTATGTTTATTTTATTTGTATTAATTCAAAGTTTCTTACTGAAGTAACGGGTGCTTTAGTTTAAGAAGGATCAGGGAATATACGCATTAAAGAAAGCTCACCAATTACTGTGTCGAGTTTTGCCTTTTTGAGACCTAGCAATAAAAACTTTGACTACGAAAATCTTAAGAATTTCTCTTCTGAAGATTTTTAAATGGCTAAGGAGCAAAGAAATACATAGTGCAAACGGCAAAAAAATCTAAGATACTGTTTGTACCTTAGATTTTTTTTGTTAGAAGCCTGATTGGTTTCTTGTCCAATGAACGACAGCCTCTTCCTGCATTTGTTCCCAGGAATCGAAATTTGTTGACATATTTATAAAATTATCCCATTCATCATCATCTATTGCTACAAAATCCTCTTCGGAATCTATTGTAAACGGTGAATCATCAAACATTTTTTCTATTGATGGAAATTGAGTGTGTTTTTTCATAAATTCAATTGGGAATAGTTCAGTAAAAGCAATTGAATTTTGTCCTTCTAATCTTTGAACAATCCGCTCAAGATTTTTTAACTCACGTTCAAGTTCATCAAATCCTGAAAAATCAACTTTTATCATATTTGTCTCCTTATTTAGCTTTAGCCTGAGCTAATACAGATCCAGCCAGACTTTTCGCTGTTTTACTTGAACTTTTGCTTTGAAGCACTTTTGAAGCTTTTGTAGCAAGCTTAGCGCTTGATGTTTTTCGAGAGCTAGATTTTGCCAAAAGTGGTAACCTCTTTTCGAAATTTTTAGGGAAAAGAGAACATATGCCCCTTTTCATTACTTATTAAAAACGTTACTATTAAGTCATTAAATATTTTTGTTTAGAGGGTTTCTATGTGCTGCAACACATTAGAAACTCTTTTTTATTTGTCTTTCAATTTTGCTAAGCCCTTTATTAATGTCTTGCTCAGCTTTTTTTAGTTCACGCTTTAATTTATTTTCAGCCATACGTATTTGACTGTTTAATCTGGCTTTACTAAATCCTTTTGACATAATGACACCCACCTTTCTATGAAATTTTAAATTGGTAGATTCTTCCCCCTTTCACTCTATTTATTATACCAGTTCATCAATAATTCGTTCAACAAAAAATCAATATATAGTGTTAAAATATATTTCGACAACACTACATATTGTGTTTAGAATCGGAAAAACATTCTTTTGTCAACATTGAAAATCAATGATTTTAAGAGATAGAGAGAGAATAATAAAGATAGAGTAACGAACACGTTAAAATTCGAAGTGTTTTCATTGTTGCGTGCCTAAAAATAATTTTTTAACTAGAAAACTTCAAGCGAGGGGCACTTGAAGTTTAGTAAGAATATCTAACGAAAAATTCAGGATCGTTCTGCCAAGCAAAGGACACAACTTGTCTATTGGTATGAGGGATATCTGAGACCATCTCGCTGATTTCTTGCCCATTCTCAGCAATTCCTCTTGTTTCAGATGGATTTATTTTCGCTCCAATCGGAGTTAGAATAGTCATTTGTACTCTTCCCCCTTGGGCTACTTCTAATCCGTCAAATGGGAGAACAATATAAAACTCAAAGTTATTATTCTCACTATCTACGTTTAATGGAAATAGTTTATACTCATATGAGAGAGTATAAGTATTTGGTGAACCTGCAATAGGGCTTAAAGGTGCCTCTTTTAAAACTGCTCTTAAAAGTAGCTTGGAAGCATCTTCTAGAACACCTAAAACATTCTCTGCCTGAGCTTCCTCTCTAATATCCTCTGTTCCTTGTAGGAGTGTTTCTTCACGTTGGGGGAACATTCGAATATTTTTAGCTTTGAATAGTGCTGCAACTTCTGGTGGAATTGATGTTCCACTTGGTACATACCAGGTCATTTCATTTGGGAGTGGCTCTGTTGTTGTCAATAATGTTTCTACTCTAACCGTGTCATACTGCTTGTTGTTGAACCTAGAAGTATTGTTAATTACAACTGTTGCGTCTTGTAATGAGATTTTCATTTTGTTTCCTCCAATTTGGATTAATAGATTAGTTTTAATCAAGGCTCTTACGCCCCTCGTTATAATTGCCTTGTCTACCTATCTATTGACATAGGAAAGCAAAATCTCCCTCGAAAACAAAAAAATATTTTAGGTGATGTTAAATGGATATCGATGGCTTTATTTATGAAACTGGAGAAAAACAATCTGAGACTAAGGCTGCTCGTAAATTTGGTGAAAGAATTGCAAAAGAGGCCTCGTTTACGAAGCCTCCCATAGATGTGTTCTCAATTATTGAAGAAAAATATGGCTTAAAAGTAAGGAAGTTATCTTTAAATGATGAAGTTTCAGCAATTGCAGACCTTGATCAAAATGAAATTATAATCAATAAAGATAAACCTTATAATCATACTCGTTTTACAGCAGCACACGAATTGGTGCATATTTTGCTTAAACATAAGCAAAGAAAGTGGACTGAATACTCTGCGAATATTAATAATTCTAATCCAAATAAACCAATCGAGGAAGAAGCAAATTCCTTTGCTGCTGGTTTACTAATGCCGGAGTATTTAGTTAGAAAGCTGGCAAATAAAAAAACGACACCGGCAGAATTAGCAATGTTATTTGAAGTTAGCCAGGAAGCAATGTGGTATAGTATTCAGCAATATCGTTTGATAAATAGATTTATTTAATAAATGACGCGATAAAATTGTCGCGTTTTTCTTTTTCTCGATCAATTGCTATTTTGACATTTGCATCATGTAGAGCTCCTTTTAGATTAGAAGCAGAAATCCCACCCTGGGAACGTGCCGCATAGTTTCCTAACAACGGAGAATTGATGTTATCTTCATTAATGCTAATTTTCTTCATTTGATTTCCTATTTCGATTTTAGGAATAGTAAGCAACAAACAAAGCCGATTCAATGTTTCTATAGGAATATCCCAAGGGAATTTTTGTTCGTCTAAGATGTCATACAAAGATTCAATATGTAGGTCAATATTTCTTGCTATTTCTTGTAACTTTAAATCGGATTCTGCAATTATTTCCAATAGATACTCTCCGAAGGTGATTTCCTCAAATTCATTGCTGATATCTAAGTCGTCCAAATAATCAACTAAATCCTCTTTGTGGTTATGAGGAATTTCAACACCTTTTAATATATTGTGGTATTTCTTTTGACTGACGATAGGGCGTTTAAACAGGTAGTCTTTATTTTTTCGTAGTGCATAAAGATCTTTTGATAAGTCTTTATTTTTATCCATATTAATTCGCCTTTCTTTTATAGTTTTGGATATCCCAACCCATTTCTTCTAAGTGTACTTTTAGTCTTTCTCGAGCTTTATTTAACATATTCGAAATACGTTCCTTTTTTGTATTTAATGCTTTAGCAGTATCTTCAACTGAATACCCTTTAAAACAACGATAATGAATCACTTTATACCAATTGCTTGGAAGTTTATCTAATGCTAATTTAAGTGAATCCAGGGCTTCCTGATAAAGTACCTTTTCATCTGGAAGTTCATTTTCAGGAATCGAAAGTAACTCAAAGATATCCATTTCTGAATCTTTACTTAAATCACTGTTTAATACTTCCTTAGCATCGAAAGGGTAGTAACGATTAGAAAATTGGAGAACTATCTTTTTGATATACCCATTGACCCAAGTTCGAAAGGTAGAATTTTCAGGATCAAAAGTGTGTATCTTCTTATGTACAGCTTCTAACAGATGGCAAAATGTATCTTCCACAATAGAGTAATTGCTGGCCAAGTCTTCCCGTGGAATTTTTAATCTCCTATAATTAAGTGAAATAAGACTGAGACAGTCTTTACTAAATGCTTTCCATTCTTCGGTTGAGATTGTATTTTCTTCTGGATGAAGGATGTATTGGTATATATTCAGGTATTTCAAATAAGACCCACTGCCTTCCTTTATAATCTCTTATTTATTGACAACAAAATCAAAAATCTCCCCTAATATCGTATTGGTATATACATAATTTTATCATTCTTAAAAATATCTATAAACTTTTAACTGTGATATACGAAATATTGATACTGTACTGTAAAGCACTAAAACCCTAAAAGTTTTGGGATACATCACCTAACGGACAAGTAACATATAAAAAAATAAGCAATATCAAGATGAGGAAGGGGTAATTTTGTGACCAGAGGGTGAGGATAATAATTTAAGTGTTTATCTATTTTTTCTTTGCTATAGTTAATCAAGGGGAGATGAAAAGAAACATATGAACGAGAAACAACAAGAAATCATCAAAGAAAAAGCATAGCTTTTTGGAGAGCATTATGTAAATAACATCCTTAGACAAAAATTTTATGTTCAGACAAGAATTGATCGTTCTTTAATGGATGAAATCAAACGAAAAGAAGCCGAGTTGTTTGGGTTGGGGGCTAGGTGTGCACTGCTTACAATATCTCCAGAGAATGCGGAGAAAAGATTAAAGAGTAGAAATCCCGAAAAATGGGCTGAGAAAAAAGAGGAAGAAAATAAAGCGGCTTGCGATTTATTAATAATACGCTTCTACAATTTTCAATCCCGCCTGAGGAGAAAAAAGGTTTGATTATACTCTAAACAATTAAGCAAATGTCTATGAAAAATATATTCGTATATAAGATCTTGTTCATGAGCTTTTATAGGAGCTTTCACATAAATTACTTCCTTTACAAAAAAATATATATAAATACAGACATATTTTTGTTGTTTTAAACATATATTGATTTAATGTTTTTAATGATTTCTTGTTTTAATTGTTTTAAGGATGATAATTTCATTATAATATCAATGTTTCTAAGTGTTAAGTATCACTAATTTTGCGTGAAAACTCACTTTTTCTGCGTGAAGTATCACCTTTGTTACTTGAAACATCACTAATTTTGCGTAAACTCTCACGTTTTTTGCGTTTGAACTATCACCTTTTTTGCGTGAAGTATCACTTATTTTGCGCAAGCAGGAGTTCTAAAAATAACAGGATAGATAGTGAAAAATATCCTAAAAAAATCCATGAAAACCCTTATTTTATGGCGTTTTTTGGCATTGCTTGTAGAATTGAACTCATAGTTTCCAATTTAAAGTATCACTTTTTTTGCGTTATTAGTTTAACTATCACTAATTTTGCGTGAATTTACCTCTAAGTATCACCAATTTTGCGTTTATCTCAATCGAACTATCACTTTTACTATGGGTTAATTCAACCTAATGTAAGCGCTAAATCAGTCTTTATGAGTTGATAAACCTTGATTTTACTGACTTACTCTAACTATCACTTTTTTTGCGTTACTTCTAACTATCACTAATTTTGCGTGAAAAATCCGCGCTTTCCTAAATATCACTCTTATGGTAAATTTGTGATAGTTAAGCATTCTAATAGATGTCGGTCATAGTAGAGGGTGAAAATATGGTTAAGAAAAACACACAGGTCCCAGCAGAAATAATCAATAAGGATCATGCTAATGAAGGAAACCTAGAGAACATCAATATAAAAGATTGGGTAACCAAATCAAATGACCTTATTGAAAGTACATATAAACTAACGCTCCAAGAGCAACGGATATTACTTGTACTTGCCAGTAAGGTCCAACCTAGTGATGAGACTCTTAAACCCTATAAATTTCGTGTGAGAGATTTTATCGATATCATTGGCGGTAAACAGGGAACAGGTTTTTATTCCTACATGAGAGAAGTAGTTACTGGCCTGCAGCAGAAGACTCTTACCTTGAAAAAAGGGAGCAAATCCATCGTTGCAAACTGGTTGATCACATCCATTTATGAAGAAAACGAAGGTTATATCATTCTAAAATTCAATCCGGATTTAAAGCATTTATTACTAGAGTTAAAAGAAAAGTTCACTATGTATCAACTAGAAAATGTAGTTAGACTTAATTCTATTTATTCCATTAGGATATATGAACTTTTAAAACAATACGAAAAAATTAGGAAGCGAGAATTCACATTAGAGGCTTTACGTTCTTTATTAGGTATTGAACCCGATAAGTATAAGCAATATGGACATTTTAAAAGCAAAGTACTACTCGTGTCACAACAAGAACTTCAAGCGAAAACCGATATTGAATTCGATTTTACGGAAATCAAAACAGGTAGGAAAGTTACTGGAATTTTCTTCACTATAAAAAGCAACAAACAACATTTAGAAGCACCAAAAGGAGAACCTAAAGATGAACAAGGTAAAAAAACTACTCCAATGCCTAATAAGCAATTAATTGATAGATTACTATCACTTGGTGTAGCTGAAGAAATGTTAGATTGGATTATAAATGAATTTCCGGAAGAACGCATTATTCGTAATGTTGAGTACATTGAAAGTCGACTCAAGAGTGGAGATAACATTGGTAATGTAGGTGGCTACACAGTTAATGCTATTAAGTTAGATTATGCCAAATCACAGAACAAAACCAAAAAGAATAGGAAAATTATACGTCAGGAAGAAATCCCAGATAGTATTGGTAAGCAGATCCGGATGGAGGAAATACTTGAAAGTGGCAGCTTAGAAGAAAAACAGAGGTTATATCTTGAAACCCGTAAAGATCAAACATCCTATGAAAAATTCTTACTAAACGCTAAAAAATTTAAAATGGGAGTTTCTAAACACCTAGAATCTCAGGAAGAAATAGAACAGGCAGGAATTGACGAAATCAGAAAGCATCTGATTGAAGACATCAAAAAGCGAAGAGAACTTGGTCTAAAATTGCAATCCATGGAAGAATTTGAAAACAGTGAGATACGAAAAATATATGAGGATCTCATTTTTGAATCAATCATTTTTTGAACCTTAATAACATTACAAAGTTTTACATAAGATAATAATCCATCATAGAATGAATCACCTTTGTCTAATGAGCCTCATCTAGGCTCATTTTTATATCTTTAGGTGCATTTATTAGAGAATTGTTTATTATTAATAAGGCAATGAATCCTAATCAATAATTTTAGTTTCATATTTAAGTAACTGGTGCTTTGATCCAAGAAAGACCAAAGCATCTTTTTGTTGTAATATTCCTCCAAAAAAAATCCTGTTGAAGAATCAGGATTGAAATGGATTTTATTTATGTGCAGTGCCATAAATATATATGGAGTGTCTCACATCTATATAAGAGGTCTTGGACACTAGCCCCAATCCAGTTAAGGTCGGGAATCACCAAAAGGTCACTGCACATACTTTGATAGTTTTTTTACAACACATAAGTATCCTCCAACGGACGCTTACTGTTTTCTGAAAATAGCATTTAATGTGACTACATACTTTTTTTATTACCGAAAAAATGCCAAAGCTATGCTAAATAATTCCTTGGAGAACAATTTGATTGATAAAGGGCAATATAAAATTATGGATAACATAAGAAATCTTAGAAATATTGTTCATGGTAATAATTATGAATCACCGTTATTCATTGACTGAAATCCTTTAATAATCTATTAACTGTCGTTTTAATATCGATAGCATCTTTTCGACTATATAATTCATAATTTAATATAGAGAAAACCTACTTTTTTTGGTTTTTTTACCGTTCAGCTGTATACTTTTTTTCATACCGTATGCACGTGATGCCAGGGATTAGTTTTTTATACTTTTTATGATAGCCTGATTATGGCCAATGAAATATACCACCAATGACATTGTCTTACCACCAAGTTACAAAGAATGTACCAGTATACGATATGGTGTTTAACAGTTTTCCTTCTGTATAATTTATGAGCACACCTTCGGTGTGCCTTGTACGATTGTAATCCCGAATTATAAAATAAAAGCTATGGTATTAATTTTTATTTTGTTAATAATGAAAATAGTAAAAAGATATTGTCAATTTAATAATTTTCAATTATAATCACAAATGTAAACGTTTTTACAAAATGTTACTTTATTCTAATTTTTTACTAATGTTTACCTTGCATTTATTTATAAAAACGTTTACGCAATATGGGTAAAAATCTGGAGGTTATTATGATCCATGAAATTACGATAAAGGATGTTGCTAAAAAAGCGGGTGTTTCCGTCGCTACAGTTTCAAGGGTTCTTAACGGACTTGATAGGGTAAGCGATAAGACACGCAAAAAGGTTCTTAAGGTTATTAAAGAACTAAATTATGTTCCTAATACTATGGCAGCTTCCATGATTACAAAACAAACTTTGATGATAGCGGTTGTAGTTCCTGAGATTGAGAACCCCTTTTATACTGCAGTTATAAAAGGAACGTTTAATGTTGCAAAGAGAGAAGGCTATCATACATTTGTATTTTCTACCAATGACAATGAATTAGAAGAAACTGCATTTTTTGAAAGTTCTTTAAGTAGAAATGTTGATGGAATTGTACTAATAGGGGCTCATAGCGATAAAGAGTTCTATAGAAAGATAACAAAACCTGTAGTATTAGTAGACCGGTATATTGAGGGTACTGGGCATGATGGAGTTGTGATAGACAATTTTGGGGGAGCATATGAGGCGACCCAATATTTGATTGATAATGGTCATCAAGATATTGCCATTATTACTGGACCTCAAATTTTTAATGATGGATTGGAAAGGTATAGAGGATTTCAACAGGCCCTAAAAGATAATGGTGTTGAAGTACTTAATGAGTACCATAAAGAAGGTGAATGGTTCGAAAAAAATGGGTATCAATCAACGAAAGCATTAATGCAACTTGCAAACCCACCATCTGCAATTTTTGCTGCAAATAATTTAATTTGCAAGGGTGTTATAAAGGCTTTAAGAGATTTAAATTTGGAAATAGGTAAGGATATATCTCTAGTAGGTTTTGATGAAAATGAACTTGCTGAATTTGTAAAACCCAGAGTAACTGTTATTAAACGACCTACTTATGAAATGGGGATTCACGCAGCGGAATTATTAATTCAAAAGTTGAAGGACAGTAATGTCGATAATGAATCTTCGAGGAAAATCACTTTAGGCGTAGAAATTTTGAAATTTGGTTCCGTTAAGAGTTTTAAAGAGGTGATGAAGTGAAGGTAAACATTCTTGTAGCGGGTAGCCTAAACATGGATATTGTTAATCGAGTCCATAAACACCCACTTCCCGGGGAAACCATACATGGGATAAAAACTTCTTTTTTTTCTGGTGGAAAAGGAGCAAATCAAGCTGTAGCCGCAGCTAGGTCAGGGGCCACAGTGTTTATGGCTGGTGCATTAGGAAATGATTTTTTTGCCTCGGAAATTCGTCAACTATTATCACATGATAATATAAATCTTCAATTTATTAAAAGTAAACAATGTTCAACAGGTATTGCAGTAATAACAATCGATGAATCAGGTGAAAACAATATTATCTTAAATAAAGGGGCGAATGGGGAGTTCAATTCTCAAGATGTAATTGAAATACCTTGGAACCAATTTGATGCAATCCTTATCCAGAACGAGGTTCCGTGGGAAGTCAATGCATACATCCTAGAAAGGGCAGCAAAATATCATATAAAAACAGTTTTCAACCCCGCACCAGCTTTGCAATTAAACAATGATTATCTTAAATACATAGATCTATTAATTTTGAATGAAATTGAAGCTTCTGAAATGACTAAAATTCAAGTTAAAGAAAAGAAAGATGCTATTAAAGCTGCAATTTTTCTTATAAAACAAGGGGCGAATGAGGTTATTATCACACTTGGTATAAAAGGAGGAATTTATTTAAATTCTAGCTATACCACTCATGAGTATCATTCTTTTAAAGTAGATACAGTTGATACTACAGCTGCTGGGGATACTTTTATAGGGGCTTTTGTATCCCAATATTTAGTTAGCCATGATGTCAAAAATAGCCTAAGGTACGCTACAGCAGCGGCTGCGCTAGCAGTTACAGTAGAGGGAGCGCAAAATTCTATACCAAATAATAGACAAGTTACGGCTTTTATCGAAAAAAGGGGAGATTTTTTGTGAGTTCAAATCAATCTGAATACCTAATTAAAATGGAGAATGTTTCTAAAGAATTTGATACACCTAAAGGAAAAGTTAAAGTTTTGCAAGATATAAATCTAACTGTAAAAAGAGGAGAGAGACTTTGTATAGTAGGCCCATCAGGTTGTGGCAAAACTACAATACTTAATATGATTTCGGGATTTCTACAAGCAACTTCAGGAAAAATATTAATTAGTGGTAGAGAGGTTGTAAGGCCTGGGCCAGATAGAACAGTAGTTTTTCAAAAAGACTCAGTATTTCCTTGGTTGACTGTTAGAAAAAACCTTGAGTATGGGCCGAAAGTTCGTGGATTGGCCCGTAAGGAATGGGAGAAAAAAATAGATTTATATTTAGAGAAAGTTAAACTTACTGAGTTTGCAGATCGTTATCCAAAGGAATTGTCCGGAGGAATGAGAAAAAGAGTTGACATTGCAAGAGCGTATGTTAATTCACCGGAAATTTTATTAATGGATGAGCCCTTCGGACCCCTAGATGTTATGACAAAAGAGATTATGCAAAAAGACTTATTAGATTTATCAAATGAAGAAAATAAGAGCATTATTTTTATCACACACGATATAGAAGAGGCTGTTTTTTTAGGTGACCGTGTTATTGTAATGACTGCACGACCTGCCAAAATACATTCAGATATTGTGATTCCATTCCCTAAAGAAAGAAGCACATCGTTAAAAATGGAGCCTGAATTTCAGCGCATCGCAAAGAAATAGATGGCATATTTAAAGGGGTTGAGCATGTATGAAGCACATTTTCGAGAATTTAAAATGGTTATCTGTAAGCGTTGTCACATTAGTAATTGCCTTTGTCTTGTGGTGGGTATTAACTAGTGGAACTGGTTTAGTGAAGCCATTATTTTTCCCGAGTCCAGAAGGAGTTTGGAAAACAATCGTCATGATGAATTCAGAAGTAATTTATCACTCGGGGGCAACATTGATTCGTGTTATCGTAAGTTGGTTAATTGGATCAATTATCGGTGTAGTAACTGGTCTGATTTTGTCAAGAAGTAAATGGCTTTTCCATATTATAAACCCACTGATAGAAGCGTTACGTCCAATACCTCCTGTTGCATTGATACCACTAGTTTTAGTTTGGTTTGGAATAGGAGATTCGGGAAAGATCTTTTTAAGTGCATTAGCCTGTTTTATGGTAATGGTAGTGAATACACTTGTCGCATCAGGTAATGTACCAAAAGTTTATTTGCAAGCATCTGAAACCCTTGGGGCAACCCCAAGTAAAACATACCGTAATGTAGTTTTACCAGCAATCATTCCTGAAATCATGTCTGGAGCGAGGATTGGAATTGCATTAGCGTTTGCTGTAACCGTAGCTGTTGAATTCATGGGGGCAAAGTATGGTGTTGGATATCTAATTATGCAAGCTAGTAGAACACTTAATACGGAAGTTGTTATTTTAGGAACCATTATTATTGGTTTAGAGGCATTTTTATTAGAACGAATTCTAAAAGCTGTTAGTGATAGAGCAACGCGTTGGACAGAAAATACTAATTGATTCATTTTCTAACTTCTAGGTTAGATTTGAATATAAATTATATTAAATTAGGGGGAATAAGATGAAAACTAAGTCTATGTTATTAACGTTGTTACTTGCAGTCAGTTTAGTAATTAGTGCATGTAGTTCAGAAACAGCTAAAGAAAGTACAAATGAAGATGGGGAAAAGTTAACAAAGATTACGATAGGAGTTTCTCCATTTCAAGACACTTTACTACCTATAATAGGTAAGGAAAAAGGTTGGTTTGAAGAAGAAGGTCTTGATGTATCATTCGAGACACTTGCTTGGAATTCAGTTATGCCTTCATTAGCCTCAGAATCTATTGATGTAGCCGTATACAATACAACCGGAGTGGTGTCAGTACACAATAAAATGGAAAATGCCATTTTTCTTTATCCTTGGAACATCTTTACTGAAGGCCAAGCTTTAATGGGACGACCTGAAATCGGTTTAAAAACTGTAAAAGACTTTGAAGAAGAAGGAAAGTCCCATGAGGATGCTGTAAAAGCTACTGTGCAACAACTAAAAGGAAAAACTATTATAACTACCATGGGAAGTGACATGGGGAAAAGTGTTATAGAAGTAACAGAGAATAATGGACTTAGTCGAGATGACTTTGAAATCATCGACATGGATCCAGACCAAGGGTTAGCTGCTTTTATTGCTGGATCTGGAGATTTATATCTTGGAGGAATTCCCCAACGTACTCGTTTAGAGAGTGAAGGATACCTAACTATGTTGGTTGGCCCTGATTTAGCTCCTGTTCCTATAAATGGTTGGGTTACCACAAATATGTATTTAGAAGAAAACGAGGAAGCTTTATTAAAGTTACAGCATGTTATGTTTAAAATTATCCGTTACACAGAAGAAAATACAGACGAGGTTGGTAAATTAATAACTGATAAATTAAACTCTGAAACGGGTGCAGATATGACTGTTGATCAGTTTAAAACTTTCTTTACTCAAATTGAGGACTTTACAGGGAATGCATCTCTAGTAGACGAGTACATTCTAAATGAAAATGGATTTGCTTTCTGGAAGAAAACTTGGGATAACGACAACAAGTATTTTGTAAAGATTGATAAATTAATTCCAGAAGAAGTTCCTTACTCAGCTTTTAAGGGCGAAGAGTTCCATAAAAAATATATAGCGAAGTATGGCGCAGATGAAAAATGATACAAAAAGAGGAGTGAACTAAAATGAGTGTTAGACTTCATAATATTTTAACAGGAGCTTTAGAAAGTAGTTATTCTACAAGTGTGTTCGGTGCACCAGAAAATCATCCAATGGTTACAAAAGAAGAATTATTACCATATGGCCATAAAGAACGTAAGTATAAGGAGGATGGAACATTTGAGCCTGGTTTAATGGTTCCTGTCCCAGTTTGGTTTATTGAAGGAGAAGACCAAAATATACTTATTGATACTGGTTTAGGGGATTGTTTTGAAATTATGGATCTTCAAAATAAATATGGGATTGATTACATTGCAACAAAAACAAAAGAACAGGAAATTGTTAATGCGCTAGCTACAAAGGGGTTAAAGCCAGAGGATATTGATGTCGTAGTTCTTACTCATTTACATTTTGACCATATTGGTAACAATGAATTGTTTAAGAATGCTAGATTTATAGTGCAAAAGGATGAAGTTCCTTTTCTTATAAACCCTCCTGCTTTTGCAACATTTTATTACCGTGAATGGCAACATAAGATTACATCAATCAGTGATAGATTAGAAATGATTGAAGGTAATTATAAATTAAGTAAAAATATTGAGCTTGTAAAAGCTGGCGGTCATGCTCCAGGACAAATGGTAGTAATGGCAAACACTCAGGCAGGTAAAGTGTGTTTAGCATCAGATTTCCTATATAACTATACCAACATTAGGCATGCATGGCCGATGGGGCCAGTGTGGAATATGCAGGAGTGGATGAATAGCTTCCAGTTTGTTAAAGGTAATGCTGATATTATAGTTCCAAACCATGATTTTGAACTATTTGAATATTATCCTGATGGAATTATTGGATAAAATAATTATGTAAAGGTGGAGTAAAATGAGTTTGAAAATTTTATTAGCAGGTGAATCATGGATGAAACATACTATCCATGTGAAAGGCTTTGATTCATTTACAACTTCTGAATATGAAGAAGGTGCTAAATGGCTACGTCAATCGTTTATAGATCAAGGGCATGATTTTGAATATATTCCTGGACATCTAGTTGCTGAAGAATTTCCAAGTTCAATGGAAAGTCTACAAAATTTTGATGTAATTATTATCAGTGATATTGGTGCAAATTCATTCTTACTATCAAATGAAACTTTTGTGCAATCTAAAATCGTAACTAATCGTTTACAACTATTACACGACTATGTTGAACAGGGTGGAAGTTTATTAATGATAGGAGGGTATTTAACTTTCCAGGGAATTGATGGAAAGGGTAGATATCATAATACTCCAATAGAAAAGTGCTTACCAGTTCAGATGCTTCCATATGATGATCGGGTTGAAATCCCAGAAGGTGTTAAACCAGAGGCTTTAATACCTGAACACATTATTTTGAATGATTTACCTGAACAATGGCCGGGGTTTTTAGGATATAATCGCCTTATAGCTAAAGATGATGCAACGGTTCTAGTTCAAGCAGGAAGCGACCCATTTCTATCAGTTTTAAAATATGGAAAAGGTAGAACAGCAGCATTTGCATCCGATTGTTCACCACATTGGGCACCGAAAGAATTTTTAAATTGGGAAGGATATGCTAAGCTTTGGAATAACATTGCAAATTGGCTAGCAAAAAAATAATAGTTTAAAGATGACTATTCAAATAGGGCAGTCTAAAAGATATAAATTACTTGTGGCTGCCTTTCTAGTAGAAAATTCAAGTTAGAACTTTGTGGGAGTACAAAGTTCTAACTTTTTTCTTGCATAACATTTGATCACAAGATATGGTCACAGTAGCTCCCTGAACTTTGTCGAAGCCTGATAGAAGAAAAGTTGTAAGATATGTAATTGATTAGCAGATTAATACTACAGCCACAAACATTTAAATTTTCAAACATTTTTTTGATTTATCGCAATTTTGGGTAGAGTTACAAGTTTATTAAAACTTTTATCTGAAGGGCTGTTTCATTCTATGGTAAATACATGCGTATAAACAGTGGACTGACTTTTGGGATGCTGTCGCAAGGGAAGCACCTCATTATGTAGTAAATGATTCAAGTTGAAGATTTGTAGAAAACAACAATAATACATATATTCGTTATTTAACAAAAAGACTTTAAAGTAGATTATTTATCATCTAACAGTGCGGCCAAGTAGTTTAAGCAATTTAGTTTCCAACTTTTTTGTCGCTTTACAGCTAATGCATACAAGGATGCAAATGAAAAAAATTCATATTACGCAACCAGGGAGGAAGGTTACGTTAATATTTTTAAACAAGCCAAATTTTTCATAAACTAATCTTGTAGATGAAATGCTAAGAGACTTGGAATTTCAAAAAAAATATATGAAATTGGATAAGTATTTTGAGAGTCTGTATGTGTTTGAAAAATTTAAAAGTGGTGTCAATGGCTTTTAAATATTATATTTTTCTTAAATTTAGTGATGAGGTACGTAGTACAGTTACCAAAGAAAAATGAAATCTTGATAAATACATTTGTGAAGACCAATGAAGAGGGAAAAATTACAGATATAAATTGGTTATCACATTTAAATAAAATTTCTTTTGAAGTTGAACAGGTAATGTTTTCTACCCTCTATTTAATAATAAAGGATATTGAGACAATTATTGAGTTGTTTAAATTGGAAAATGATGAAAAGGTCTGACTAAAGAACTTGATCAGTTAGTTTCATTACGTGCGTAAAAAGAAAGGACGGGGCTTATATTGAAGAAAATCTGTCCTTTATAACAGTATCTATTGATACACAGTACAACGATACTGCACATACAAAAGAAGTTATTTATACTACTTTGTCAAAGAATGTACTTGAAGTAACGGGTGATTTAGTTTAACAAGAACAGTCTTGATTGCTTTTTTTAACGCCCTATTAATCGAACATACATTCCTGTATAGTGCATTTAAAGGAGTGACCAACGTGTTAATAGATCGTGAAAAAATAAAAAGGGGCATGGCATTTGCGATGCCAGAAATGGTTGACTCTTATAGAAGAATTGATTGGGATAATAAGAAAGTTGAAAAACCTATATTAGATGAAAATCAATTAGAAGAGATAAACCAAACAATATGTAGTGCTATGGAGTACAACGAAGAGCTGGTATTCACTCTGTACTATAATGGTGGTTTTCAATTATTAATCGGAAAAGTGCACTTTGTGGAGCCTTTAACATCTGAGTTAAGAATTATAGATCATTTTGAAGAAATACATAGGGTTAGGTTTAAGGATATAGTTAATGTTTGTAATATATAATGGATAAAATTTACCGTATTTTCTTATGGATAGAAAAAACTAAAAATGAAAAGTACCCCTAATGAACTAGGGGTATTTCTTAAATAAAAGCAATTATTTCAAATGGTTAGGTAGTCGTTTAGTTCATTATATCTAAAGCTAAAATAAAATAGTTTTATAAGGAAAGTTATATAGAAAATATAAAAAATTCAAAAAAAATATTGACATTAATTAAATAAATTTATATCATTTATTGTGAGAACGTTACCATGTTTTTTTGAGAAACCAATTAATAATCAACTTTTTTTATTTGTATTTTGTGGTAACGTTACCACAAAAGATTAATATTCTATTTGGAGTATGAATTTAGTAAATGGTAAATTAGTAGAACTCACGTATAGACAATATAGATGTTATGAACAATGTATAGGAAAAACAACGGGTATATAAGCTTTTAGAAGATAGTCACTCCAAAAGGGTTAGAAAGGGAAAGCGATAAAAAGCTATTTTTTTTTATTGGTACGTGTGGTAGCGTTACCACATGTATAGAAGTATTCCTTATATATCTAAGGAATTGCTCGCATTCTTTATGGTAACGTTACCACTATAATAAAAATATTATTGTGTTTTCAATAAAATTGTTCACGTGTTATGTGAGATCGTTTTTGAAAAGGAAGGTAGATAGAAATGACTTCAATTAAAGATATAGCAAAACATTCTGGTTACTCTGTTTCAACCGTTTCGAGAGTAATAAATGAAACGGGATATGTTAGTGAAGACGCAAGAAAAAAAATCCTAGAAGTAGTAAATGCTTTTAATTATAAACCAAATTCGATTGCTAGAAGTATGGTAACGAAGCAAAGTAAATTTATTGGCCTTTTAATTCCACACATTAATAGTCCTTTTTTTACAGGGTTAGCTGTCTGCGTTGAGGAGGAGGCTAGGAGTTTAGGATACAATGTTCTTCTTTGCCATACAAAGGAAGATACAGAGATTGAGAAAGATTACTTGAAGGTACTTATGGAACGAAGAGTAGATGGGATCATTGCAACTCCTGTAGGAAAAAGTTTTAAAAGTTTTAAAGAAGCTTCGAAAGATATCCCGATAGTTTTTGTCGGGAGAACAGATGAGAAATCGAATATTAATAGTGTAGTGGTTGATAATGTCGGTGGAAGTAGGAATGTCATGGAATATCTTCTAAAGTTGAACCACCGAAAAATTGGGGTGATTAATGGACCTAATGATATATCAACAGGCAGATTGCGTTGGGAAGGGGCTAAACAGGCATTTGATAATTATCAGGTTAAAATTCCCCAAGATTATATTCAAGAAGGTGATTTTACAGCTTTAGATGGTTACAAATGCGCGATGAAATTACTGCAATTACCAGAACGACCAACGGCAATATATGCAGCTAACCACATGACAGCCCTAGGGGTATTGAAAGCAGCAAGAGACATGGAAATATCAATACCTGAGGAACTTTCTATTGCTTCTTTTGATGGATTTGAGGATTCAATACTTGATATGTATATAGAACCAAGAATAACAGCTAATATACATCCAACAGGGGACATGGCTCGTGCAGCAGTAAGTAAATTACATCAAGAAGTAACCAATAAAATCAAGGGGGTGATTTCAAAAAATGTAGCACAGACAACTGTAACAATGGAATTTTCAGTAAAAGATTCAACAAGGTCACTAACTTAAATAATAAAGGGAAGGGTGTAGAACTTGATGAACAGGTTTGTAAAAAAATCATTTGTTCTTATTAGTATTTCTATTTTATTGTTGCTAGCTGCTTGTGGGGGTGGTTCCAATACCGAATCATCATCTAACAATAGCGGAAGTGGGGATGCTTCAGGTGAAAAAATAACAATAAAATTAGGCCATGGAGCACAATTAACGCATCCATTAGAAGAAGCTTCTCAAAAGTTTGCTGAAATTGTAGAGGAAAAGACAAATGGAACTGTAGAAGTAGAAGTATACGGAAATACCCAACTAGGTGAGGAAAGAGCAATGGTTGAAGGTCTTCAAATTGGAACAGTAGATGCTGCAATTGTAGCTACCGGCGCAGTAAGTGGATTCCTCCCAGAGGTGGGTGTTGTTGACTTACCATTTTTATTCTCTTCAAAAGAACATGCCTATGAAGTTCTTGATGGAGAAATTGGTCGTAGTCTTTTAGATAAGTTTTCTGGTCAAGGTATGGTAGGTTTATCATTTATGGAAAACGGATGGAGAAATATAACTGCAAATAAAAAGATTGAATCACCTGAAGACTTGAAAGGTTTAAAGATTAGAACAATGGAAAATGAGGTTCACTTAGCATCATTTGAAGCAATGGGCGCAAATCCCACTCCAATGGCATGGGGTGAAGTATATACTGGATTACAACAAGGGGTTATTGATGCACAAGAAAACCCTATACCAATTATTTATACGAATGCACTATGGGAAGTACAGAAGTATACTGCATTAACAAATCATTTTTATACTCCTTATGTATTCTTAATGAGTCAGCAAACATTTGATAAATTAAGTGATGAACAGCAGGAAATTATTATGGATGCTAGTAAAGAAGTTACAAAACTCCAAAGAGAATTAATGACTAAAGCATCTGAAGAGCAAATAGATTTATTGAAAGAAGAAGGAATGGAAGTTTATGAGGTTGATAGGGAAGCTTTCAAGGAAGCATCTCAATCGGTATATGAAAAGTTTGAATCAAAATTTGGTAAAGAGTTAATTCAACAAATAAGTGATATTGAAAAATAAGTTAATAAAAGATATATAGAATCAATAGAAGTACCCTTGGAAAGGTTTTGCTCTAAAAAACTGCTTTTTTAAATAAAATGCAGATAAGAAAATGCCTGCTAGTACATGGGTATCTAGTAATCTTAACCTTAAAAACATAGCCCGTGTAATTAGTAGGTAAGATTTTTAATAGTTTAAATAGTGAAGAGGGATTTAACAGTGGTTAATCGTATCGGGATTAGTTCATACACATATACCTGGAGAGTTGGGGTTCCTGGCTTTGAGATGAAGAGACAGTCATATTCTGTAATGGATTTGCTAGAAAAGGCAATTGAGCATGAAGTAGGAGTTCTACAAATTGCAGACAATTTACCACTTCATACATTATCAGAGGGCGAACTAAGTTCTTTGAAGGCAAAAGCTAATAAATCAGGTATTGTTCTTGAAGTAGGATTAAGAGGAATTGAAAAAGAGCAGCTACTGACCTATTTAACAATAGCAAAGAAATTAGAGTCAAACTTCGTTAGAACTATTATTCACACATCTAATGGGGTACCAACAATGGAAGAAACTATCAATTTATTAGTAGAGGTTATGCCCTATTATGAGGCTGAACAGATAACCCTTGGTATTGAAAATCATGATCGCCATACAGTTAACGAGCTTGTAAAAATACTAGAATCGGTGGATAGTCCCTATTTAGGTGTTTGCTTAGACACAGTTAACTCATTTGGTGCTTTAGAGCCACCAGAGACCGTGATAAAAACCTTGGTGCCTTATATCGTAAATCTCCATTATAAAGATTTTAAAGTTGAGCGGGTTAAATCCCAAATGGGATTTTCAATTGTAGGATGTCCAGCAGGTGAGGGACAATTAGATATTGACTTACTAAAGAAAGAATTGAACGAATACAACAAAAGTCCTAATGTAATTCTTGAATTATGGACACCGTTTGAAGAAACACTCGAAAAAACTATTACTATGGAAAAACAGTGGGCTAATTTAAGTATTGCTTATTTGAAGGAGAATATTTTATGAAAAATAATGAACTGAAAGTTGCTGTAGTCGGAGCAGGCGGGAAAATGGGATGTCGTATTACAGACAACCTAGTTAAAGAAGATTATCAATTATTTTTATGTGAAAATGGAGAAGCCGGTATTGCTCGTTTAAAAGAAAGAGGTTTATCAACAACTCCAAGTGATGAAGCCATTCCTCAAGCGGATATAATTATTTTGGCAGTTCCGGATGTGTTAATTGGAAAAGTCTCAGCTAATGTTGTTCCTTTAATGAAGACCAACTCTACACTTGTTCTCCTTGACCCCGCAGCTGCTTATGCAGAGCAAGTATTAACAAGAGATGATTGTACGTTCGTTGTTACGCATCCTTGCCATCCAGCATTATTTAGTGAGCAGGACACACCTGAAGCTCGTAAAGATATGTTTGGAGGAATTGCAGCAAAGCAGGATATTGTTATTGCATTATACGCTGGATCAGAAGATAACTTTTCGATTGCTGAAGAGGTTTCTATTAAAATGTTTGCCCCTGTAATAAAATGTTACCGCATTACTGTTGAACAAATGGCAATATTAGAACCAGCTGCGGCTGAAGTAGTTGCAGCTTCAGCAGCTGTAATAATGAAAGAGGCTTATGATCAAGCAGTTAAAATGGGAGTTCCTGCCGAAGCTGCACGTTCATTTATGTTAGGACATATCCAAATTCCTCTAGCAATTGTATTTAATGATATTAATCCATTCTCCGATGCTGCAAAAATTGCTATTGAATATGGTTATGAGAAAATCTTTAAAGAAGATTGGAAAAGAGTATTCGAGAAGGAATCGCTTGATGAAGTCATTAGAAAGATGCTGTTATTAGAAGAAAATAAAGTAAACAATTAATTTTAATACCTTGCATTGATTACACTCATGAAATTTTAAAGGGGAAATCTAATTTTTACTGTTCCAAAAGGGATGAGACGGTGAATATCCCTAATGGAACAGTATTACTTAAAAGATTCATAGTTTATATAATCAGTTTTTAATTACTACAATAAGTGAATGCGTTTTCATAAATAAACCAATATTTAGTGATGTTACAAACCTTTATTAAGTAAATATAGTATATTTATAGAAAAGTATGGAGGGGTGAATATGGGGATTATACGGAAATTAGATGAACATTTTGAAGAGTTTCTTCTGATTATCTTCTCCGTTATATTAGTAACAGTTATTACATTACAAGTTTTTATGCGATATGCCCTATCGAGCTCTTTATCGTGGTCAGAGGAACTTGCACGTTATTGTTTTATCTGGCTCGTTTATGTGGGTGTAAGTTATGGGGTGAAAAAGCAAAGTCATATAAAGGTAGATGCCGTTATTACAATCCTAAAAGATAGAGGGAAGATTATATTAACTATCATTGCTAATTTATTGTTCCTTGGATTTGCAGTTTGCATTATTTATTATGGAAGTCGATTAATGCTCA
Source organism: Ferdinandcohnia sp. GQ5 (assembly GCF_059759275.1). Taxonomy (NCBI): domain Bacteria; kingdom Bacillati; phylum Bacillota; class Bacilli; order Caryophanales; family Bacillaceae; genus Ferdinandcohnia; species Ferdinandcohnia sp. GQ5. The sequence goes on along the minus strand of NZ_JCAXEW010000005.1, from coordinate 27,453 downwards.
ATTCATTTAACTATGGACAAACCTCTCCTGGTATGAAAATTCCAATGTGGTTGGTTTATCTTGCTACTCCAGTTGGTATGGGATTGACCTCGATACGTATTATTCAACAGCTTATTAAACAAATTCGCAGTTTATTAGGGAAAGAGAAATACCAAGTGAAGACAGAATTAGACCTTATTTTTGAAGAAACAAAAGGCTCAAAGGAGGATAAGTGATGACAACATTAATATTATTTGGTAGTTTCGCCTTATTCCTTCTATTGAGTGTTCCCATTGGAATTGCGGTAGGTTTAAGTACTTTAGTTGCTTTAATATATTCTGGCGTTATGCCAGTAGAATTTTTAGCTCAAGGATTAATTACTTCGGTTGACTCCTTCTCGCTCATGGCCGTCCCGTTCTTTATTCTAGCCGGTGAAATTATGGGTAAGGGAGGAATTTCAGATCGTTTGTTTAATGTTGCAAAATCGATAGTTGGGAATATAACTGGTGGATTTGCAATAGCGACGATTATTACCTGCATGTTTTTTGCTGCTATATCTGGTTCTGGTCCAGCAACTGTTGCGGCAGTTGGGGGTATCATGATTCCTGCAATGGTTAATCAAGGGTATGACAGGAAATTTTCAACAGCAATTGTAGCATCTGCTGGTTCACTTGGGGTAATTATACCTCCAAGTATTCCGATGGTTCTTTTTGGAGTAACGGCAGGCGCATCGGTAGGCGATCTGTTTATTGCTGGTATTGTACCTGGTATCCTAATAGGTATAGCATTAATGATTTACTCCTATTATCACTCAAAGAAAAAGGGATATATCGGTACAGGTGAAAAAACGTCTTTCGTTCGAATTGTTAAAGCAATATGGGAAGCTAAATGGGCCTTAATTGTACCTATCATTATACTCGGTGGTATATATAGTGGGATTTTTACACCGACAGAATCAGGTGCGATTGCGGTTGTATACGGCTTGTTTGCGGGTTTTGTGTTGTATCGTGAGTTAAAACTAAAGGACCTTCCAAGAATATTAATTAATACTTCGTTAACAACTGCTACTATTCTTATTATAGTAGGAGCTGCAACAGCTTTTGGAAGACTTTTAACGGTTGAACGGATACCGAATGAAATTGCTAATGGTCTGTTATCAATTTCAAATAACCCGATTATTTTAATGTTACTGATTTTAGTTCTTTTACTAATTGTAGGTGCTTTTATGGATACATCAGCTGCGATTATTATTCTAACCCCAATTTTAATGCCAATTGTACTGAGTTTAAACTATGACCCGATTCACTTTGGTGTTGTATTAATTGTAGGTCTTGCCATAGGATTCATTACACCTCCAGTAGGGGTTAACTTATTTGTAGCATCTGGTATTTCCGGTTTATCTATTGAAGTTATAGCAAAAGCAGTGGTACCTTTCCTATTAGTTTTAATCGCAATGCTTGTAATAATTACATTTATCCCCCAAATTTCACTGCTATTTTTATAAACATTAGAGAGTTTTTAATTTGTTCATTAGGAAGATTATTATAAAGCGGCAGAATACTGCCGCTTTTAATTAATAGTAGTAACAGAGTAGTTCAAGCTGATTCTAAATAATAGGATTTTAGAATTGCCAGGTAGATAGTAGGTAAGAAGGATAGAAAATAGAATTTAATCATTTGAAGGGAGTTATATAAAATGTTGGAAGAGCTAAAGCAGGAAGTACTAAAAGCAAATCAGGATCTTCTAAAATATGATTTAGTTACTTTTACCTGGGGAAATGTCAGTGGTATTGACCGTGAGAAAAATCTAGTAGTTATTAAACCTAGTGGGATAAATTATGAAGAACTAAAGCTCGAAGATTTGGTTGTTGCAGATTTAGAAGGTAACGTAGTGGAAGGTCATTTAAAACCATCCTCTGATACACCCACGCATGTTCATTTATATAAATCCTTCCCTGAAATTGGAGGTATAGTTCATACACATTCACCGCAAGCAACAAGTTGGGCACAAGCAGGTAAAGGAATACCAGCATTAGGAACAACTCAAGCTGATTATTATTACGGTGAAATACCATGTACTCGCCCAATGACAAAAGAAGAGATTAAAGGTGAATATGAGCATGAAACCGGTGTTGTTATTGTTGAAACATTTGAAAAAGCGAAACTAGATCCTACACAAATTCCAGGTGTACTTGTTTATGGTCATGCTCCCTTTACATGGGGTAAAAATGCTTATGAAGCAATTCATAATGCAGTGGTTTTAGAGGAGGTTGCAAAATTGGCGTTATGGACATATCAAATCAACCCTGAAAGTAAACCTTTGGACCAGAACTTGTTGGATAAGCATTTTCTAAGAAAACATGGGGCAAATGCATATTATGGACAAGGAAAATAAAAGGAGTTTGATTTTTCGCATGAAATTGAAGTGAATCCAATGTACGATATAGAAATGTAGTGGGACTGAAGAAGAATTCCCCGAGAAAATTATATCTAAGTAGTTGATATTTTAGTGGGGCTACAAGCTATTTTATAAATGTACCAATCTTTTCTTCAAAAACGGAAAGATGTTAAGTAAATATAATGATACTTATTTCGAAGTAGTTTGATAGATTCACTTAAATTAAATTGTTTGAATAATCGGTTAAGGGGGGAAGATTAAATGAGCTTTGATATTAAAAAGGCCATTCTAGATGGTAAAACAGTACTTGGTATCGAACTAGGGTCCACGCGAATTAAAGCGATGCTTATTGGAGAAGACTCTTTACCAATTGCAACTGGAAATCATGACTGGGAAAATAGATATATTAACAATATCTGGACCTATAGTATAGAGGAAATTTGGAAGGGTATTCAAGACAGCTATCAAAAGATGGCTAACAATTTGAATCAGCGATACGGAGTTTCAATACAAACAATAGGTGCCATCGGGATAAGTGGGATGATGCATGGGTATATGACCTTCGATAAGGATGGAGAACCTCTTGTACCTTTTCGAACTTGGCGCAACAATATTACTGGGCAGGCTTCGAATGAACTTACAAAACTGTTTAACTATCCTATTCCTCAAAGATGGGGGATTGCTCATCTTTATCAAGCTATTTTGAATCAAGAAGAACATATTACTAATATCAACTTCCAGACGACTCTAGCAGGTTATGTTCATTGGAAATTGACAGGGCAGAGAGTCCTAGGAGTTGGTGATGCATCCGGAATTTTTCCAATTGACATAAAAACAAAGAACTATAATCAAATTATGACTACTAGATTTAATGAATTAATTGCGTTAAAGAATCTTTCATGGAAGATTGAAGATATTCTCCCTAAGGTGTTAATGGCTGGTGAAAATGCTGGCAAACTTTCTGAAGAAGGAGCAAAGCTTTTAGATGTTACTGGAAATCTACAAGGTGGCATTCCGTTTTGTCCGCCAGAAGGTGATGCCGGAACAGGTATAGTTGCAACAAACAGCATTGCGAAACGTACTGGTAATATTTCTGCTGGAACATCAGCTTTTGCAATGGTTGTTTTAGAAAAGGATTTGTCAAAGGTATATCCTGAAATTGACCTTGTTACCACTCCAACAGGTGATCTGGTTGCGATGGCTCACTCCAATAACTGTTCTTCAGATTTGAATGCATGGGTAGGATTGTTTGAAGAGTTCTCAAAAGCAATGGGTATTGAAGTGGACAAAGATAGGTTATATGAAACGTTATTTAAGAAGGCACTTCTTGGAGATTCGGATTGCGGTGGTCTATTGTCTTATGGCTATCTTTCAGGAGAGCATATAACTCATTTTGAAGCAGGTCGCCCTTTGTTTGTTCGTTCTTCAGACAGCAATTTTAACCTTTCTAACCTTATGCGTGTTCATTTATATACTGCGTTTGGAGCATTGAAACTAGGTATGGATATTTTGTTTAATGAAGAAAAGGTAAAGCTGGATGAAATTTTAGGCCATGGTGGAATATTTCATACTGAACTTGTGGGGCAATCTATTTTATCTGCTGCCTTTAATGTACCTGTTTCTGTTATGGAAACTGCAGGAGAAGGAGGAGCATGGGGTATTGCTTTACTTGCATCCTATATGATTAACAAAAGGGAAAATCAGGCATTGGAAGGATATTTAAACGAAAAGGTATTTGCTGGCCAAAGGAAGAGGACTATAGCTCCGGATCCGAAAGATGTAGCAGGGTTTGAACGATTTATGGAGCGTTATAAAAAGGGGCTTGTGATCGAAAGAGTAGCAATAGACAATTTTAAGTAATTATTTAGACTCAGATTGATGATAATTGGCATTTGGATATTTTGTCCAAATGCCATTTGTTTACTATCTTTAGATGTATTTCACCTTTTTATTGTAATTGCGATGGTTCAGGATTTAATAATAATAACATTTCAATCCCAGACATATTCGGTAAACGATCAATGAATTTTTTTGCATCATAGTAATTGCTAAAGGACAATGCTATTAATTCGTAATTTAATTCATAGTTTTGTGTGTCAGCTACTAGTTGTAACAGGTAAATACGAATGACTATATCCTTTGAAAATTGAAAAAGTCCATCTGATAAAACTATTATCCCCAGTTCCGGAATCACTGGACTTACTAATGTACCTTGAATTGTTTCTGGCAATTAATTGATGTATGTTTTGGCAGTATGTTTATTAACCCCCTTGAATCCATATTCAATAAATAATTGTATAATTGCTTATATTTATACATTATTGTCAAACAGTGTTTATTGAATTAACGGAGCAGTTCGCTTAAAAAGGATCAGATAGAACAACAACCCTTCTACTATAGTGGCTTTTTATGACCATGCTTTTTTTAGAAGCTTAACGCCTAACCGTATTTCATCAATAGTCAGATGGCTAAATCCCAGCTTAATAATTGGTTCATCTGATTGATTTTTAACAAAATAAATAGAGGTGGGATAAACTTTCACTCCAAATAAAGAAGCTTGCTGAATTAACCATTTTTCTGAACGATTTAAATGCAATTTTACTAATAAGTATAAACCAGATTCTTCTCCAATAATGGTTATATTTTGGTTGAATTGCTTCTTTAATTCTAATACAAAGCACTGCATTTTCCGCTTATAGACAAGTCGCATCCTTTTTAGATGACGTATCCATTCTCCTTTTTCCATAAACATTGCCATTGTAAGTTGGCTATGGAGGGAAGTCATACTATCGAAATTAATATATTGCTTTTTATAAAGATCTAGAAGATTTTGTGGAAGTACCATATAACTTAAGCGAATTCCTGGAAGGAATGACTTTGAAAAATTCCCTATATATATAACCCTAGTAGAATCTATAGAAGCAAGAGCCGGCAATGGTTTTTGCGAATACCGGAATTCACTATCATAATCGTCTTCGATAATATAGCCTTTCAATTTGTTAGCCCAATGGATAAGCATATGGCGTTGTTGAATTGTCATACTTACCCCTAATGGACTTTGATGGGAAGGGGTTACAAAGATTAACCTTGACATCATATCTTCTAATTTTGAAAAATCAATACCTGTTTCATAAACTGGAATTGTTTCAAGTGTTAACCGATGGAATTGAAAGACCTTTCTAGCTCCATCAAATCCTGGGTCTTCTACAATTATGCTTGGATGTTCATCCTTTAATATGTGTACAAGATTAATCAACATTTGCTGTGTACTACTACCGATTATTATTGAATCAGGGTGTGTTTTAACTCCACGAGATTGTAATAAATAAGTAGCTATTTGTTCACGTAAGCAGTCTTCACCGAATGGTTCTCCGTATTGATAGCTAACCGTTAATGTCAAAACATGATTAGAAATTCTTCTCCAAGTTTTCAGAGGGAAATTGTTTTGATCGACGGCTCCAGTTCGAAAATCAATTAGCACGGGTTTTCCCAATTTTGTTTCCTTATTATCAGTAGGAATTGAAACATTTTGAAATAACATTGGCTCCAATTCGTTAACAAAATACCCCTTTCTTCCTTCACCACGGATATAACCCTCAGCTACTAGTAGCTCATATGCCATTAATGTCGTATTTCGGCTTACTTGAAGGGATTCTGCAAGTTGACGAATAGATGGCAATTGATCGTTAGTTTTTATGTCACCCTTCTCAATAAAAATTTTAAAATGCTCATAAACTTGTTTGTATTTAGGAGACCCCTCTCTAAAAGCAAATATTGTATTTTTCATTAACAACATCCCCTGACATGCATATTTTTATATAATTGTACCTTTTTGAATGTCAGATTGCATTATACAATAGCATCGTTAGTTTTCAAAAGAACAATGGGTGAACAGGACATGATAATTTATTGTTTAAATTTTACATTAATTTTTCTTTTTCTTAATTTGTTTGCTTCACTATTTATTATTTACGTTAAGTTCTATGCAATTAAATCTATCTGCATTCCATGACAATTGAATACACAATACGATTAGCTATTTCGATAATAATAATATTATTTCTAGTCATAGGAGGAATTATTAATGGATAAATTACTTGTAATTAATGCTCACCCGAATGGTGATTCTACATCTTCTTTTAGTCTTCAGATATATAATCATTTCTTGAAGCTTTATAAAGAGCTAAAAAACCCAATAGAGAAAATTGAAATAATAAATCTTTACAATGAAGATGTACCCTTCATTGGTCCCAAAGTTTTAAGTGCTTGGAAAAAGTTAGCGGAAGGTGAACGGATTACAGATGAAGAGAGAAGAATTACTCAGCGTATGACTAAGATATTACATCAATTTAAAAGTGCAAATAAGTATGTACTCGTTATACCCCTGCACAACTTTAACATACCTTCAAAGCTAAAAGACTATATGGATAACATTCTTATTGTTCAGGAAACTTTTAAATACACGGAAAATGGACCAATTGGTTTACTAAAAGATGGCAGAAGTGTACTCGTTATACAAGCCAGTGGATCAATCTATACAAATAACGATTGGTATACCGAGGTTGAATATTCTCATAAATACCTGAAATCAATGTTTAATTTAATGGGAATTGAAGATTATCAAATAATTAGGGTCCAAGGGACTGCTCTATTAAATCGTGAAGACATATTGGAAAAAGCATATAAGGAAGCAGAAGAAGCTGCTGTAAGTTTATCGGTTGATAGACTTGAAAATGACTAGCTGACTTTTCGTTCCTATCGTGGTAGGGAAGAATATAAGAAAAGAATAAGAGGGTTTTTAGGGAGAATTAAATGAATCGAGATTGGACATTTGTTTTCGGAGCTGCATTTTTTGAAATATTATGGGTAATTGGGCTAAAGCACTCAATTAATTGGGTATCTTGGATTAGCACAATTATCGCGATTTTTATTTCAACTTACCTTTTGATTTTTGCTACCAATAGGTTGCCGGTCAGTACTGTTTATGCAGTTTTTACTGGTATGGGCACAATGGGAACAATTCTGGTAGAAATAATTATTTTTGGAGAACCATTAAGTTGGATTAAATTATTCCTTATACTTTTGCTGTTGGCTGGGGTGTTCGGTCTGAAAGTGGTGACAAATGAAGTTTCGGATGAAAAAGGAGAGGCAGCGTAGTGGATTGGACTTTTCTTATTTTAGCTGGTGCATTTGAAGTGGTTGCTGTTACAGGTATGAACGAAGTGAGTAAACATAGAAATCTAAGTTCATATATCACTTTTTTAGGAGGGATGTTATTGAGTTTTGGGTTTCTAAGTTTGGCAATGCAAGCACTCCCGATGGGGACTTCATATGCAGTCTGGACTGGAATAGGGACTATAGGAGGTACACTGGTAGGGATGGTATTTTATAAGGAATCACATGATTGGAAGCGAATTTTATTTATAATTATGATCTTAATAGCAGCTATTGGTTTGAAACTGACAGCATAACAATGCAATTGTTTAGAACAGGGGCCTTTAAGGTTGACTGTTATCAGAATATGACTAACAATTTCATATCCTGATAACAGACATTCTTATAGTCTGTAACAATATTTAGGAGGAATGAACATGGAACAACGCATAAATTATTTAGAAGTAGCACCTGAAGCACTTAAAATTATGATGGAAATGGAAAAGTATAATAGATCTACTGGGATAGATCGTAAACTCCGTGAATTAATTAAAATCCGTGCTTCTCTAATTAATGGCTGTGCTTTTTGTATTAATATGCATACGACTGACGCTCGAAAAATGGGTGAAACGGAACAGCGTTTATTTTGTGTCAGCGCATGGAGAGATTGCGATTTCTACACAGATGCTGAAAAAGTGGCATTAGAATTAACTGAACATGTAACGTTAATTCCAACTAAGCGTGTACCTGATGATCTTTATAATCTAGTGCGTAAACATTTTAGTGAAAAAGATTATGTAGATCTTGTTATTTTAATCAATCAAATTAATAACTGGAATCGAATCTCCATTTCAATGGGAGCTTTCGCAACAACTGCAAAATAAGAAATTTTATTTATGTATGCACTACAGCAATCATGCGCTATCCTTGTTAAGGGATTAGCGCTTGATTTGTATAGTATAGTTAGATTGATTCTGAATCAAAAATCAATCAAGCTTGGAGCTTAATTGATATCCGTGCAATTTTACAACTCACTGTATGAGTTAGAGGAAATTTAAGGTATTTTTAAAAAAGTTGTAGATTTTCTGAATGAATTTTCTTTACGATAGCATGTAGTTCGAAGTGAAGAGACTAAAAATTTCAATTACCTTTCATAACAATTTAATTATTAAATTAAATATGTGAAGATGACTTATCTATGTTTCATTGATGTCATTTATTTTCCTCATCCATTTATATATAACTTATATTTTGACATTATATAAAAATATTTAAATGAAAGAAGAGTAAAAATGAAATATTCAACTTTATTATTTGATTTAGATGGAACATTACTTGATTTTGATGCATATGAACAAATTGCACTGAAAAATTTATTTTCAGAACACAAAGTTCCATTGACTAACGAAATTAGGAAAACATATGATTTGATTAACAAAAATTTATGGTTACAATATGAAAAAGGTGAAATACCATTAGAACTCGTGTTAAATTCACGATTTTCAGAAGCGTTAAAATTACACAATATAGATATAGATGGTATTGATTGGGAAAATAAATATAGGGAATATCTCGCTGATGGATATCTCTTAATTGATGGTGCATTGGAAATATGTGAAAAACTTTCGAAAACACATAGAATGATAATTGTTACAAATGGGATAAGAAAAACTCAAATTAAAAGATTAAAAATGTCCGGTTTGTATAAATTCTTCAGTGAAATATTTGATTCTCAATCAATCGGCTTTCAAAAACCTGATCGAAGATTCTTTGAACATGTCATCTTTAATATCGATGATAAAAATTTAGATAAGTTGCTTATAATTGGAGATTCTCCTAACACTGATATATTAGGTGGAATCAATATGGGTATCGATACTTGTTTGTTTAATCCATCAAATAAAATATCACCAGGATTTAATACGATTAAAAGCACATATACGATAAATTATTTATCAGAGTTAAAAGAAATCTGTGAAATTTAATCATTAACAACAAATCCATCTTTGTATTATATGGAAACAGATGTTCACCATTTCATCATTAAACTGGTTTAATATAATATGGTTAACATCTGTTTCCATTCCTATTGAATAATGTTCATGCCTGTTTTGTAGCACTAACCTTGTTGCACTCTCTAACGGGTAGCCTGTTTGAATTAATTAAATAACAATTTGTGTCATTTTTAATTACCAAATACACATTGTTTAATTTCTGTATTTTCTTTCTGGCTATTTGCTATTGGTTCTCGATTGTTATGTGAACGTTATTTACTTAAAAAAACTACCAAAAAACAACTAATTGGATTTGGTATAGCTTTTTTCGTAGCGATTTTAATTGAATTATTCAGCATTATTTATTTTAATTGATTTTGAACTAATGGATGCTTTAGCATAATAAGGAATAAAAATACAGAGCCCAAAATATGCAAGTTTTTATGCACTACTTGCGTATTTTGGCTCTTTTTACATTCATAAAACATACTGCCGTTTATAGCACTTTTTAATTGCCAAATACACCTTGAATCTCCATTTCCTTTAGTAATTCATTAGGTATATTAACTTTTAATACATTTTGATACAAAAAATCCCCCCTATCTATTCAAATAAACAATACTTTAAAAGGGGAAAGGTTTCTGTTAAGTTCGTCACAGAAATTAATGCTAATCGTTGTTTTTCTTATTTATGTTTTGTAAAATGCTAGAATTTTTCCAAGCGTGTGAAGCATTGTTATGCCTGGATTGTTCTTTTTCTAAATAAATCATAGTAGTCCGTATATCTGAATGCCCTAGAGATTTACTAATTTGATATATATCCGCTCCTAATTCATTCGAAATTATACTGTAAGCATGACGAAAATTATGTGCACTGATCCGACGTTTACTATACTTAATAAAAGGAATTTCAGCTTTTTCTAATGCTTTTGTTATGTAATTAGAAAGATATTTGTAATTGTAAGCTTTTCCTTTTGCAGTAGTAAATAGAGGAGTATCATTTAGTGAATTTAGCCCCGTTTCTAATCCCCTTCGTTTTCGAAATTCGATAATTGTATCCATTACATTCGGATATATTAGCAGCTCTCTTTCCTTACCCCCTTTTCCTACAACTTTTAGCCAGTATAATCCCTTGTCATAAGATAAATCACATACTCTGCAAGTACATATTTCACGAACACGTGCACCAGTGGTTATTAACACTGAAAGTAGGCAGTTAAGAATAGGGTGTTCGCTGAAATAATCTAATATTTGCTGTGCCTCTACTAAACTTAAATCCCTATCCGGTCTATCGGTATCACGTACATTTGCACTCTTTAATGCTTCATTAAGTTGTCTTTGTATGTATTTCTTCTTATATAAAAAGGATAAAAAAGATTTTAGAACGACTGTTTTTCGAGCGATGGTTGCTATCGAATAGGGGGTGCCACTTTTACCTAGAGGTACAACCTTTAGCCACTCTTGATATTTACGAATATTTCTAGGGCGTAAGTTTTTTAATACAGAATAAATATCGTGACCAGTGGTATCAAAATCAAACATTGAACCATCCTCAATCATCTTTTTATAAAAGGAGAGAATTTCTCTTGCATATTCTTTTTTTGTATCCGCTGTTCGATTCTTTTTTTCATCTTGATCTTTTTCTTCATGAATAAATAAATAGATCATTTCCAAGTCATTAAACTTTGAATAATCATCTTCTTCTCCAACATCAATAATGTCTATCATTTCATGATGAAAATCTTTATTGAGGAATTTAGTTACAAGAGAGGGGATATTGAAAAAGTTACCAGTAGTAATCTCTTTATTTATCCTCTTTATCGGAACAAAATCATTAATGATTTCGTAATTGTAATCCATATCTCTAAACTCCTTCCTTTTATTTTCTATTATTAATGAGTTAATTATATGTAGTATCCATTTGATATATCCATTATACAGTATTTACCTATGAAAATATCAAGATAGTAGAAAAATATGCTATTTGTATATATACTTTATATTTACATATATAATGAAATTAACTCTACATATATAAATACTTATAATTATATTTAGTCTATCGAAAAATTATGGTATACTCATCTTGTTGGTAAAATACAAAATTTGGAAAAGTGGGTAGGAAGAAGAAAATCATAAGTTTGTGATATAAGATAATTTTTATATTATTGAGATTTTAATACCAATCACATCTAGATAGTTTTTATCTATACATTAAAATAGGGAATACATATATCTTATGAAAGGGTATTTGAAAAAGGTAGATGGTATTTCTAGTTACTACTTTTATAAGTTAATATAATTGATCAAACCCAATAGCAGTTATTTAAAATATGGTCAATGAAACAATGGTATAGGTTTAATATGCATGGTTATATATAGTGCTAGGAAAAGCCGGATGATATATAGATAAAAACTACGGTAAATATTTGTAAACCCATCCGGGGCATTAGGGAGAAAGGGTGTAATCAAAATGTCTGAGCAAAATAAGTATCTTACAACGAAACAAGCAGCAGAAGCACTCGATGTAGTTGTTTCTACTATTTATAAATATGTAAAAGAAGGAACTTTGAAGCCGGTCTATGAGGATAAATGGCAAATAGATGAAACTTTATTATTTAGGGTTGAAGATATTCAAGGGTTAAAAGAGAAATTCGCTAAGCCAGGCAACACAACTGGTGTAGCTGCCAAAAAATTAGGGGTGCATCCAACAACTGTATCCTCTTATATTTCTAAGGGAATCTTAAAAGCTACTAAACAGTTATATAAAGGAAGAGAACTATATTTCATATCAGATGAAGAAATTGAGAAAATGCTAAATTCGTCTGTAATACGGAATAAACAACGAAAGAAAGCTTTTTATACCAGCGATAACTACTATTTATTTCAGAGTTTAAAAAACGGCGAGCAAATAGCTAGGATTATGGAGTTAGATGATGATGAAGGTAAGGTTATTGTAGAAGACGGTAGAAACCTGACCCTCTCGGAAAGTAAGGAAATAGGGTTTGAGAAGTTGGAAGATATAGCTGAGTATAAATATATTACGAAAAGAGGATATGCTAAGTTTATCTTTCCAAAACCAGTACATATCAGCTCCCCAGTATACACAATACTTGAACTACTATATAGGAATTTAGGCCATAGAAACATTAAGATGGAAGTTATAGATGAAAGTATCCATATGGAAGTAAAACCGATTGTGTTAAAAGTTTCTAAAACTACTCATGAAACAGAGATCCTTATAATGGAGAAACATCTAGTAGAGGGGAAATTATATGTACGTGAAGATAAAGTCTATATTGATACCGAGTTAGAACCTATAATGGTCCATGTACCATCCGATTTAAAAGAGCAAATTAAAAACAATGCTGATGCTGCTAAGATTACACTTGAAGAGTATGTTCTCGAAATAATAAAACAATCGGTTAGCCAGGACAGAATTTTATAGGAGGACGTTATGGGGCACCGTCAGGAAAATGCGGATTTACAACGCTAAGCTCATTGCCAAGACGATTCCCCCATTTTTAACAACGCTAAGAAAGTTTCAGTGGTCTTAGCAAATCTACTTTCTCTGATTTAAAATGGCATTCTCCAAATAGGTTGACATATGATGCAAAAAGTCTTCATTAAAACTACCTGTCCGTTATTGATATTCAACTGCTTTTGTTAGATGTAGGGTATTCCATATACTAATGGAAAGTTCTTTTTTATTCGGCCCATTTCACTTAAGATGGTGGCTCCTTGAGGAATGTGTTCAACCATTCTGGGCTTTAAGCAGTTGTAACAAGGAAGTCAATTCAAATTAACCCCTTTAGAAGTACTCTGAAGGGGTTATTGTTAATTCTTTTTTGAGCAAACTGCTGGCTTTTGTCTTAGCAAATAATGACAGGTGTACTTATAGTAGATTGCCAATTATTATGTCACAAATGGGGCAGGATACGTTTTATATGATTAATTATTTTACTTTCAGAACTTTTGACGAGAATGGTGAGATCCTTTAACTAATGAACAAATATGTACCCTTGTTTTATAAATGTATCCCATAATAATAATATGCTTGACATAAAGTTGACTTTACATTGTAAGCTCAATATACGAGGTGAGAATAATGTATCAAATTTCTGAAGTATCTAAACTTGTAGGCTTATCTATCCCTACTATTCGCTACTATGAAAAACTTGGGCTTATAGACACACCCATTAAAAATGCTCGTGGATATAAAGAATATGATGAACTAATTATTCAATATCTTGGTTTTATTGTTTATTTAAGAGACACGGAGATGCCATTAGATCAAATAAAAACCTATATAGATGCTTACAAAAGAAATGACTACTCTTCCTGTTACTCTATTTTACAAGAACACGAAAAAAGAATAGAGCTTGAATTACGGAAACGCCTACAAATTTTAGAAAAGGTACAATATAAAATTTCTCACTTTAGTAACCTTAAAGGTGGAGGAAAATAGTGCAAAAACCGTTGCAAACAAGCTATACTGCTCGTACTAAAACAGATGAGGTTATACAAGATATTGACTTAAAAGGAAAAGTGGCTATCATTACTGGTGGATATGCTGGTTTAGGATTAGAAACAACCAAGACCTTAGCTTCCGCTGGAGCCACTGTCATCGTCCCGGCAAGAAATGTTGAGAAAGCAAAAGAAGCTTTAGTAGGTATTCCTAATGCCATACTATATCCTGATATCTTCGATTTAAGTAAAAGATCTACTATAAATTCTTTTCTACAATGGTTTAATAAGAATTATCTAAAACTAGATATATTAGTAAACAGTGCTGGAATAATGGCTATTCCACTAACTAGAGATGAAATGGGAAATGAAATGCAACTTTCCGTAAACTATTTAGGTCACTATTACTTAACAAAGGGATTAATTCCAAAGCTACAAAAAGCTAATGGAGCTAGATTAGTTCATCTCTCTTCTAGAGCACACCAGTACTCTCCTTTTCACTTTAGTGACCCAAATTTCAATCAAAGCCATTACGATAAGTGGATTGGGTATGGCCAAGCTAAAACAGCCGTTTCGCTTTTTAGTGTAGCAATTGATGTACTGTTTAAAAAAGATTTGATCCGTTCCTTTACTGTTCATCCTGGAAGTATTGTAACTGGGCTTTCTAGTAATTTGTCGGATGAAGAGTTAGCAACAATGGGCGCAATTAAATCAAACGGCAAACGTGGATATGATCAATATAATGACGAGCATAAAACCATCACAGAAGGTGCGGCAACTATTGTTTGGTGTGCCACTAGTCCTCAATTAAACGGATTTGGCGGGGTCTATTGCGAGAATGTAAATATTGCCCCTATATCTACAGAGTTGAATGATAAGGTAGGGGTTAAACCATGGGCAATTGATAAAGATCTAGCTTTAAAGCTCTGGAATGAAACTCCTCAACTATTTCGTTAGTGCTTTCTTCTAATTGTGTCGTTCTTCGTAAGTGGCATAGAAGTTTGATATTCCATCGTTATACTATTCGTGTAATACACACCAAAATGCTTTAATATTTAATTAGAAAACGTCTAAGTCCATGCTACGTGTGGATTTAGATGTTTTTTTTTATTGTGGTTAAGGTTAAGAAGGATTTACGCTCTTTTGTGTATGCTTCTTCTGGTACTAAAGGGGTAATAGATTAAAATATTATTAGAACAGGGACAAAAAAATTGTATATAGATCATTAGAGGGGGTTCGAGTGAGGATTTTTTGGAGAAGAACAATCATTTTTTTCCATAATATTATGAGGTGCTGTTCTTACATTTTCGGACAGCACCCCTCAGCCTTATATGAGTATGTTGATTGTCTATATACAAGCAAAATAGAAAATTGAGTGTCTGATAATATCTTGGAACAGACAAGGTCGACTTGATGACGACAACAAAGCACACAACTTTTTATATGTTTTTAAGCAAAGTTATTGGATGTAAAAGAAGTTTTTGAAGAAGATATTTGAGATAGAAAAAATTCAGTAAATTGTAAATCAAAAAATATATGAAAATTGTATTATTTTTATAGCCAGTCTATAAAACACTTGATTGATTTTTTGAAGAGAAAGGTACAAATGAGTAGGGTAAAGTTAATTTATATCCATAGTGCCCACAACCAACGTTTAACCTTGGTAGTTTTCAGTTGTTGACTCAGTTTTGGACTGAACAACTGAAAAATACTCGATAAATTGTCTTGAGGTATTGGAGAGATAACGATCCTTTAGCCATATTAAGGCTGAAGGTTTAGCCATAATCGTTGGATTTATTATCTCTTTAAAGATTAGACCTGAATTTGGGATGAGATATTTTGCATTTTTCGGAACAATGGCAATACCAATCTCGTGATTGGCCCAAGTTAAAATCGTGATAATATCGCTGCTTTCACAAACAATTCTAGGTTCAAATCCAGCACTTAAGCAAGCGTTTTGGACCAAGTCAATTGTATATATCTCCTGGGAATATATCGAGGTCCCTTTTTGTCTTCGTAGGAACATTAGTGGTTTACCTTTTAATTCTTTTAACGAAATATATCTATGATTGATTCCGATTTCCCATTTACTACTCATTGCAGCAACTATCGGTTCATCCGATAGTTGAATATGATTAAAAATTTTGTTATCGATTGGAAGTCGAACGATACCTAACTCGATAATTCGATTTTCTAATAACTCCATTATTCGATTAGGATCTCCTTCGTACACCTGAAACTGAATGTTCGGATAACTCTGTTGGAAATCACGGATTTTATCCGGCAATATTTTAGCCCCGAACGAAGTAATCGTACCGATTGCGAGCGTACCTTTCATCCCTTCTGAAAGTTCCTTCATTTCCTCAAAGGTTCTGGAAATTAACTCCATAATTTCTTTCGCCCGATTATAAAGAATTTTTCCTTCTTCAGTTAAGATTAATTTTCTTGTGTGTCTCTCAAATAGGGTAATTCCTAACTCACTTTCTAATTGTTTAAGCTGCATACTTAAAGGTGGTTGAGCGATATTTAATCTTTTTGCCGCACTAGAAATCGTTCCTTCCTCTACAATCGTAGTAAAGTACTTTAAATGTCGAATATCCATATGTCACCATCCATTGTCAAGTTTATTTAAGAAAAATCAAATCTCATATTTTTTCCTTAATCTACTAAAAACATCATCTCCTAAACTTACTGAATTTTCAACATTTATACTATTTATATATAAATATGTAACTCGATATATATTTTTAAAATAGATAGAATCTTGTTAAGCTTTAATTAAATTTTGTAAGGGAGAGAATAGAATGATTAAAAAAATCAAAATTTTACAATGAGCCCATATTAGAAAAAGAAATTTTATTCCAACTAATGGTTGAATAACAGTTTCAGGAAAGGGACGTTATTAAATACGTTTTCAATGGATTTTTAGCAGTACAATAAATAATTTAAAGGAGAACGAAAATGGAGATTAAGGTAAATGAACTATCTTTGAATGTAAATATTAAAGGAGTGGGTACTCCAATTATCTTTGTTCATGGATATACTACCACGAGTGGTTTCTGGGAAAATCAACTTGAAACACTTTCTTCAAACTATAAAGTTATTACTTTTGATTTACGAGGTCATGGAGATTCTGATAAGCCTAGCAGTGTTTCTTACAAATTTGAGAATTTCGTTGAAGATTTAAGAAGTTTATACGATACATTAGATATTAATTCTGCCATAGTTGCTGGCCTATCAATGGGTGGAGCTATTGTACAGAAATTCGTACTTGATTATCCTGAATTGGTACAAGCATTAGTGCTAGTTGGAACAACTGCACACGGGCGGGGGAGAAATGAAGCGAAGAATACCACTACCCTTTTAAAGGATCTTGGAATTGAAGCATCTAGTATAGAATTAATAAGGAAAAGCTTTTCTAATAAGACTTCCAAAGATATAGTTGAATGGGCTGAAAGAGAAGTAGTAAAAACACCATTGTTTGCTGCCGAAAAGGCCATGCAATCTTTAGTTGATTTTGATTCACGAAATCAGTTGTCCCAAATTAATGTCCCAACTTTAATAATTGTTGGTGAAGAAGATAAGATAACACCAGTTGAAGAGTCTCTTCTATTGCATGAGAAAATAATAAACTCTGAGTTAAACATAATTTCTAATTCAGCACATTTCCCAATGTTGGAGAATCCCAGTGAATTTAATCAAAGTATGTTGAACTTCCTGACAAAGTATAAACTGTAAAAAACTAATTTAGTACATCTTCAACTTGAGATTTAACTTCGAGCCAATAAGTGTCAAAACATTAAATCTAAGTAAATAGCAATAGGGGGAAAATATGCGTAAGGTCAATGTTAATCAGATGATTGACGAATCAAAATTCAATCGCTTTCATGCTCTGGTTATATTTTTATGTGCATATATCATCTTTTTTGATGGTTATGATTTAGTCATGTTCGGCTCCGTATTACCTATCCTTATGGAAGAATGGTCTTTAACACCTGCGCAGGCTGGAGCTTTAGGAAGCTATGTTTTTTTTGGGACAATGTTAGGTGGTGTAATTTTTGGTTCATTTGCTGATAAAATGGGGCGTAAAAATATCATTTTATTCTGTGTGGCGCTTTTCAGTCTATTCACGGGATTAATAGGTTTGGCCAGTGGACCTGTTGAATTCGGAATCTATAGGTTTTTGGCTGGTCTTGGATTAGGTGGTGTAATGCCTAACGTTGTTGCGTTAGTTACTGAATATTCTCCGAAGTCACTCAAAAGCACATTGGTTACTGTTATGTTCAGCGGCTTCTCTGTGGGAGGAGTTGCTTCAGCTGGATTGGCAATCGTATTGATTTCAAAATTTGGTTGGCAATCAGTTTTCTTTGTAGGGGCCATACCTTTACTTAGCATACCACTGTTATACAAGTACCTACCTGATTCTATAGAGTTTATATTGGCTAAAAATCAAGATGGAAAGGTTAGTGAGGTATTATCCAAAATTAATCCTTCCTTTACACCTATTGAAAACGACTATTATGAAATGACACTTCCTGAAAAGACA
Organism: Ferdinandcohnia sp. GQ5; assembly: GCF_059759275.1. Taxonomy (NCBI): domain Bacteria; kingdom Bacillati; phylum Bacillota; class Bacilli; order Caryophanales; family Bacillaceae; genus Ferdinandcohnia; species Ferdinandcohnia sp. GQ5. The sequence goes on along the minus strand of NZ_JCAXEW010000005.1, from coordinate 8,917 downwards.
GGTTCCCCTGTTATGGGGCTATTCAGAAATGGTCGTGCTTTAACTACAGTTATGTTTTTTATCACATTTTTCATGGTCTTGTTAATGATCTACGGGTTAAATACCTGGTTGCCAAAATTAATGGCAGATGCAGGATATGAATTAGGTTCAAGTATTATGTTTCTTTTGATTTTAAATCTGGGTTCAGTTTTTGGTGCAATTTTAGGGGGGGGTAGCTGCGGACCGTTGGAATGGAAAAAAAGTTTTAATACTTTTTTTTGTGTTAGCCGCAGTATCTTTAATCTTATTAGGATTTAGAACTAACACAATTGTTTTGTATCTTCTTATTGCAGTTGCAGGAGCTACTACGATAGGGACCCAAATTATTGTGTACGCATATGCATCACAGATTTATCCAATTCATATGCGCTCTACTGGGCTAGGTTGGATCTCGGGAGTTGGACGATTAGGAGCAGTCCTAGGTCCATTACTGGGGGGGTTCCTCCTTACGATTAATTTGACAGTTCAGCAAAATTTCTTAGCATTCGCCATTCCAGGAATAATCGCGGCATTTGCTATAGCTTTAGTTAAAGATTTAAATACACTTGAACAGAAACCACATATAGGAACTTCCACAATTAATAAACACCCATAAAATATATTAATCTCTTGAACAGCCCCATAAATGTTAAACAAGCATCTAACATTTATGGGGTTTTTTTAGTCGCAGTAATTCCAGATTGTCTAAATCTTTGGACTACCATACTAATATATACCTATAAAAATAGTCTTGATTCACTAAATATGTGCCGTAGCATATATAAAAACCTCCAACATACACAATTAGGTAAGGTAAATAAAATTTAATTCCACCTCATATTTATTCTAATTGTATCCATATTATGTACTTTAATACAGTTGAAGGTATATGTATGGTAAACGAAATGGATAGTAGATTATTCAAGTCCACAAGCTTTTCTACTAATCAATAAAACGATTCTATAACTTTCGGATAAAAAAAATAATAATGTATTGTTTTATTCATAAAAGCACCTAAATGTATAAAAACACCAATATTACTAAAAATAATACTATCTCATGGTGAGAGGAATATTGAAATGGATCCTATAGTAAAGGAAGTACGGTCAATACTTGGTGAGAACAAAGATTTTTTTCTACAACGTGATATAGTAGCGGATTCTGTCGTTGTCTTGATATGTCTAGATACATTAGTTGATACACAAAAAACAAGAGTTGTTCTTCAAAAGTTAACAAATGGATTACTGTCTCAAGGTACATCAACTCAAGATATCTGGAATGTAATTGGTGAAAGTAAGGAAGGTACCAGTCATAAAGTGATTTCTGCAATAAAGGAAGGCAAGCTAGTTATCAATATAGAAGGTACAAACCAGTGTATACTATTTGAACCTGTTTCGAAGATGCTAAATAGATCGATTGACGTATCAACAAATGAAAATGTCATAAAAGGTGCGCTAAATTCTTTTAACGAGGATATTGAAATTAATATTGGATTACTACGCAAACAAATCGTTTCAAATGAACTAACAGTTAATACCGTTTCAATTGGAAATGATATCAATAAAAATCTAGGAATGCTCTATATAAATGGGAAGGTCGATACCAAAATTGTTGAAAAGGTGAAATCTCTAATTGAAAAAAATAAAGGTATGGATATAAGCAATATACAAGCATTGTCGAAAATGTTCGAGTTTTCAACTTGGGATACCATATCAAAATTTAATTCAACAGAGCTTCCTTACAACGCATCACAGGCTCTTAAAAGGGGGAGAGTAGTTCTATTTATAGACCAGTTACCCTTCGCCATCATTTTACCGAATTTATTATGGGATATGTTTATCGTTGAGAATGATCGTAATCTTCCACAACCTATTATGATAGCGCTCTGTTGTTTACGAGTGATTGGTATGCTTGTTGCATTAATTAGCCCAGGTTTGTACGTAGCGTTAGTAGCGGTTAATCCCGAAGTTCTTCAAATTGAAATCGCTTTATCCGTACTCCAAAGTCGAGAAGGGGTTCCTTACCCTGCCATTGTAGAAATCTTAATCATGCTAGTCATTCTAGAATTAATACTTGAAGCAATTGTAAGACTTCCAAAGTCTATTGGTCCAGCAATTACGATGGTTGGTGGGATTATTTTAGGCCAAGCCATCGTTGAAGCAAAATTAGTAAGCAATCTATTAATTATCATACTGGCAGCAACTACTATTGGAAACTCAACGCTTATAGGTGCCCAAAATTTTACATCAATCAGGATATACAAATATGTAAATGTCATTCTAGCATCTATTTTTGGTTTGTTTGGACTTGTAACAGGCCTCGTTATCATTTGTGCTCACATGGCAAGCATAAATACCTTTGGAAAATCCTATCTTCATATAAACACTGGGAGGAGTGAGTACTAGTGGTAAGAAGTTTGCATGTTGTGATCCTTTATTTGCTTACACATTTGGGACTTATCTTCTTTATGTTTCCTAGTAATATTATCGCTAGTACGCAACAAGGTCACTGGCTACCAATTCTGATAGGGTTACTTGTACATTTGTTATTTTTACATATTTATATGAAAGGGTTAAATTATTTTCCAGGCGAAAACTTAATAAGTATATTCTCAGGTATAGGAAAAGGTGCTGTCATACTATTTCTAGTTCCGGTCTTACTATATTTCGTCATTATTACATTAATAACCGTTCGAGCTTACTCGGAAATTATTACACTCGTTTTTTTATCATTTACACCACTATGGGCCGTTACTCTCTTGTTATTGATTGTTTCAACTTATGTTGCAAAAAACGGAATGGAAACGGTTTTAAGGACAGGTATACTGTTGGCTATTATTTTTCTCCCACTATTCTTATTTGTTTTCATCTTATCTTTTCAAAATGTGGATTGGAGATATATTAATCCCGTAAGACCTGATCTTAACTTCCTTACAAGTAGGAGTTACTATGAAAGCTTTTTTGTCTTTACAGGTGGTTTTTTGTTTCTTGGATTTGTACAACCTTATTTCTCATATAAGAGAAAGCACATTATTTGTTCGGCATTACTCCTTATTCCATTTTTTGTATTTTCTGTTTATATTCCTATTCTTACCCTTGGCCAATCTACTGCTTCGGCTACCTTTTTACCATTTGTAGTGATTGCCGATTCCATTAACGTTAGTTGGCTGATGTTTGATCGAGTGACTCTCTTTTTTCTATTAAGTTTAATATCCTTCATGATTTTATATGTTTCTCTTGTGATGTGTAAAACAATTCTTATTATAAATCGTTATGTACCTAATATTAAACCAGTCTACCTTTTGTTAATATTATCCTCATTACTCTTTTTTCTTTGTTTTTTGGTTCCAGATTGGAAGGATGTTGAGAAACTATTCTGGTGGAACTCATTTTTAAGATTCTACGTATTTATATCTGTTCCATTATCAATCTATTTCTGGGGAGTTAGAAAAAGGAATGGTCATCATGAAACCGTATCATAAAAAGGTAATGCATACATTTGCAATTTTACTTATAACGATTTTACCTTTGACGGGATGCTGGGATAATAAGGATATCAACCATCGAATCCTTCCGGTTGTTCTTGGTGTGTCTAAAATAGAGAATGAATATGAAGTTATACTTAATTTACCAATGTCAAAAGTAGGAAAGATTGAACCAAAAATCGTATCTGTCAAAGATAAGACCATAGCAAAGGCTATTGACACAATCAGTCGACATTTAGAAAACAGGGTTGACCTACTACATGTGAAATTAATAATAATTGAAAGAGGTGCAGCAGAGGACGGTGTAAAAGATATCATTGGTGGATTTATGCGTTCGCGTGAAGTTTCCCCCAAAGCATTGGTAGCCATTTGTGATGAGGATATTAATGTAATCTTCTCAAAGTTAAAAGACACAATTCGAACAGTTGGTTCAACAACTGTTGATTTCTTTGAGAAGAATGCAGGTTGGAATCCTGATATTGCACTTACAAGAGTTTGGGAAGTTTACAGAGGGATTCATTCCTATACGTATGATGTCGCAATCCCCTTAATTCGTACAGGGGATGAGTTTGCTATGGAACAAATAGGGTCAGCCATCGTTAAAAATGGGAAAATGGTAGATCAGATAAGTCCGGATGAAACGCTATTATATAATATCTTCAAAGGCGAAAGTAGTTCGGGAGAAATTGAGGTCATGGAAAAAGCAACGGTTCGAATAGTTAATAATTCAATCCACCACAAAGGTTCGATTCATAACAACCAACCCTTCTTAAAAAGCAAGATTAAGTTGAAGGTAGTGATTTTGGAAACAAGGGGAGAGCCTTCTCAAAATGAAATTAAAAAGGAATTAAACAAAACGCTAAGTGAACGATTTAATCGTATGTTTTCAAAAACACAAGAGAACAAAGCAGATATTTTTGGAACAGGTCAATTCTTTCGGAAGGAACTAACACGTAAGGAATTAAAAGATTGGAGAACAAAATACTATACAAAAATGAAAATGGATATCCAATTTAATGTAGACATTCAAAACCAAGGTTATCTCATTACTACTTAATGGTTACATAATGCAAGGTTGACTGTCAAAAATGATTTTTTATCTAGGGAAAACCTAGTAATTAGGTCACACGGCAAATACTAATGATGTATATACTATATAAAAGTGGTATTGAGGTGGACCGATTTAAGTCAATATTCAAAGGGAGGACTAACATCAGTGGCTAGGACTAATGTTGAAGAGGCGCTTAATTCATTTGATATTGAAATCAAGAAGATAGCCAACGCAGGGTACTTTTTGACGAGAATTAAAACCATCAATTGTAAAGAATGATGCAGGTGTTGACTGTAGGGAAAGTTAATGAAACTTTTACCCTTATCAATGTATGAAAACTTAAACTTGCGAAGCGTTTACCCTAGGTAATAGACAAATATTATAAGTAAATTTTAGACTTGAGTTCAATATTCCACCGGACTCAAGTGACTCTTCATTCAAGTCAAGGCTGGCATTTTCAAATGATACAATATCAAAAAACATTAGAACAGCACCAAATTACGTTGAGTATGTCCCGAACCGTAAGGGAAACTGTTTGAACAATGCGGTCAGGGAAAACTCCTTTATCTACAGGAATTTGCCAATATAGAGCTTTTGAAAAGGAATTAGCTGATTATATTTTACTATCGCAATCTCAAACGTATGAAGGCAAAATTAAAAGACCTGAAACGGTACTTTTTTCATGCGAACTGGATTGCAAAAGAGTACGTCTCGATAATGAACAACAAGGGATGATTAAAAGGGTAAATATCTTCCTTGGACGAGGAATTATCGGAAAATGAAAGAAAAACATTTAATGAATTAAAACATAATGCTATGTGAAATGTCTCAAAGCACTGTCATATTTTCAAAAAATATTAACTTTAGCTGAGTTTGACCCGAGTTTGTATGAAGTGGTCGAAGTATTTGCACTTGCAAATCAATAAGGTTAATCATAGATTAGTGCTTTATTGCTAACTGAGATTAGTTCAGTAAAAGAAACAGCTCTTTGAAACTTAAAGTCCAGAGAGCTGTTTTTTATAAAAGGATTTAATGGTTATTTCAAATAATTTATGACACTTTTCTTTATTTTAATTAACCATTAGAATCTTATTAAAGAAGCTGGCCGCCGGAAGCTTCGAGACGAATCGCATTCACCCAACCCATCTCATCTGAGCATAGGGATGCTATAACTCCGCCAATATCGTCTGCTTCACCGACCCTACCCAACGCTGTATTTGACGCGATAAATTTATTCATTTGAGGATTGTCTCTTACTGTACCACCACCAAAATCAGTAGCAATCGCTCCTGGGGCGACTGCGTTTACACGAATACCTCGTGTTCCCCATTCTTTGGCCATGTATTTCGTTAATATTTCGATTGCGCCTTTCATTGCAGAATAAGCACCGAAGCCTTCAAGCACAAAACGCGTCAATCCTGTTGATATATTAATAATCCTTCCGTTATCTGCAATACGGGAGAACAACTTTTGTGTAAGGAAAAATACACCTTAAACTGTACATTCATCAATCTATCAAATTGTTCTTCTGTTGTTTCCATAATAGGAACGTGTATCCCAAATCCTGCATTATTGATTAAAAAGTCGAATTGATCGCGATCCCATTTTTCTTTTAGTACATGGGATAGTCGAAATACAAAATCTTCAAAGGAGGATACTACCCCCGTATCTAACTGCAATGCTGCTGCATTCTGACCGTTGGCTTCAATTTCCTTTACAACTTCTTCAGCGGTTGCTTTCTGACTATGGTACGTGATTATAACGTCTACTCCCTTTCTAGATAATGCAATAGCGGTATTTCTTCCAAGCCCACGGCTCCCCCCCGTTACAAGTGCAATTTTTTGAGTTGAGTTACCCATAAGTCATATCTCCTTTGTATATTAATTCTATTAACCACTTAGTTATTTTCTGTGGTCTACGAAAAGTATAAATCTTCGAGTTAACTCTAAGGCAAGAGATAAAATAATAAAATATAGCTTATCTTTATTTTTTTGTTTTCTTCCCATTAATATCAGTCAAAAAATTGAAAAATTAATTAATCATACACTATAATAAGTTAGATGTTTTCAAGATAAATCTAGGTTAAGGGATGATATAGAATGAATTATTCTATTAAAGAAGTTGCAAAAAAATTTGGAATGTCTGCTCACACGATACGTTATTATGATAAAGCGGGTTTAATGCCTTTTATTGGCAGAGATAATTCTGGTAACAGAGTGTTTTCGGAAACAGACCTTAACTGGATGGCGATGGTTCGTTGCTTGAAGGATACAGGGATGCCTATTAAAGAAATTAAGCAATATGCAGATTGGTGTGTAGAAGGCATGAAAACGATAGAAGACAGAAAAACGATGCTTATAGATCATCGCAATCACGTTTTAAAACAGATCGAGGAGTTGAAGAAAAATCTTGAACTGATCGATTCAAAAATTTCAGTTTACGATGATCCAGAGTTAGCCCAAAGAAGATATGGTAATCTTGAGGGGCAAGAATAGGTCCTTTTGTAGGTGAATTCTAAAAAGTATTATTGATGAACGCTACTATGAATTTTTGGTATATTGACCTATTAAAACAGTTGAAGCAATAATTTTATTGTCCCACCATGCATCTCATAAAGTGATTTCAATATACACAGAGAAATTGACCTAAGAGGGGAATGATATGTATCGAATTACGACATTTGGAGTATTTTTTAATGGTCAGTAATGAATTGCATTTTACAAATGCCGCTGAAAAATTAAGAATATCACAGCCGACTTTAAGTCATCAAATAAAAATTCTAGAAAGAGAAATTGGCTATCCACTTTTTAACCGTATCGGAAAGAAAATTGAGCTAACTAAGGTAGGGGAAATTGTAAGGCAAGAAGCCTTAAATATTCGAAGTTCTCTACAAAGTATGTCATCTCAAATTGATGCATTGACTAAAGTAGAAATCGGAGAATTGAGGATTGCTGTGTTACCCGGAGAAATAACGGATTTGACATCTACTTTGTGTATTCGATTTAATCAATTATATCCGAACGTTAAAGTGTTCATTGAGACTACTGATCAAATAGAGGTGGCTGTCTTAGAGAATCAAGCTGATTTTGGAATTGGTTTTCATCTTAACCCAAATGATTTATTGCAAGTGATCAAGTTGTACGAAGAAGAATTTTATCTGATTAGTAATCAACACAGTGAGGAAAAGAGGATTCCATTTTCTTCTGCGTTAGATGATCCGCTAATTTTATTCCCAAATATGCACCAATGTAGAAAAATACTTGAACTAACTAGCAATGAAATTGGAAAGCAACTAGAGCCTATTGTAGAAACATCTAGTATCCAATCCATTTTAAATCTAGTAAGAAGTGGTGTTGGTCGTAGTATTGTTTCACGTACATTGTATGAGTTTTATGATACAAAGGATTTATTTTACCAACATATTGAAAAACCGTCGTTGACAAAAAAGGTTACACTCATAAGAAAAAAAAATGGTTTTATAAATTTTGCAGCACGTCAATATATTATGTTATTGGTAAGTGAAATTGAAAAGCTGTATTTTAAAACAGATAAGGACGTAATCGATTTCTTACATGACTCTATATTATAGTTTTTTTCTATCATAATCATAGAAATGATTGGATAGTAAAATGATAGGAACCTTTTTACAATGAAGACAACTCATTAGGTGAGTAATACATTGTAAAGGGGTTTTTAATTATGCAACAAACAATAGCAGGTATTCAAATTCCTGATTCAAGATTGGCGAAAGATGCAGCTGAAATTTTACGTGAGCATGGGAATGATTTATTGTGGAATCATTCAAATCGTGTCTTTTTATTTGGGGCAGTGAATGGAAAAAAAGCGAAACAAGAGTATGAATTGGAGTTATTATATGTCAGTGCTTTATTTCATGATCTTGGCCTAACAAAAAAATATAGTAGCCCAGATTTACGGTTTGAAGTAGATGGTGCCAATGCTGCAAGACAGTTTTTACAGCATTATGAAATTCCGGATGCCAGCATCCAGCTCGTATGGGATGCGATTGCACTGCATACGACCCCTGGAGTTGCAGAGCATAAAGAGTCTGAAGTAGCATTACTTTTTCATGGTGTAGGTTTAGATGTAATGGGAGATGGATTTGATCAATTCCCTGAAGACCTGCGTGAAGAAATAATAAAAATATTCCCACGTAATAATTTTAAAAAGGAAATTATTCCAGCGTTCTATGAAGGTTTCAAGCACAAACCGGAAACAACATTTGGCAATATGAAAGAAGATATTGTCCAACATTTTAGACCTGAATATAAAAATAAGAATTTTTGTCATTGTATTTTACATTCATCATGGTCGGAATGATTGTTTCAAAAAGGATTGTCCAATGG
>NZ_JCAXEW010000048.1:0-756 GCF_059759275.1 Ferdinandcohnia sp. GQ5 | reverse complement strand
GAAATCCATTGAGAAATATAGTGAAAGCTTAATTGAAAAGTCAAACCAGCTATACAACGAGCTACTTAAGAACGAAATCATACCTGAAATTGAACGCGAAAACACCGAACAGTTATCGTTGGAAGAGCTCACTCAATTGGTTCAAAAAGTAGACGAAGTCGTAACCGAGTATGATAAACAAATTGAAGCTACATCAGATGTTTCAGAACGAAAAGCTTTAAGAAGCGAACGCAAATATCCGAAACAAGTACGTAAGCAATTGATTGATTTTGTCTTACGTAAACAGAAATACCAAGAAGACTTAGAAATCTTTGGCACACGTAATAGCTATTCTAAAACGGATCCTGATGCGACATTTATGCGAATGAAAGAAGATTATATGAGAAATGGACAGTTGAAAGCTGGTTACAATGTACAAATCGCAACGGAAGGTCAATACACTCTTGCTTATAGTTTGTTTTCTAATCCAACAGATACACGTACGTTAATTCCATTTCTAGATGAAATCGAGCAGCATTATTTCGAGTTACCGAAACACATTGTCGCAGATGCAGGTTATGGTAGTGAACAAAACTATAATGATATCCTTTCCAATAGAAAACGAGAAGCGCTTATCACTTATAACCTGTATTTGAAGGAACAAAACAAAAAGTTTAAACAAAACATATTTAACCCTGACAATTGGCAGTATGATGAAGAAACAGATACATATACATGCCCTAATCATAAACGTCTTGAGTTTCAATATCATTCTAT
>NZ_JCAXEW010000047.1:0-766 GCF_059759275.1 Ferdinandcohnia sp. GQ5 | reverse complement strand
TGTTATGGTTGGTCTTTTTTGTTTTTTCAAAACCGAAAGGTTTTGTGGAGTAAAAGAAGCTATTTACAGAAATAAAGACTATAAAATTAAATAGGTCGGGTTTCGAGGAGCAAAGAGTTCAAGGAAGAAGGGAGCGACAACCGGAATGTACTATGTACATGAGGATTGGAGTGAGCGCAGCTGACGCAGAAATCTGCCGCTCATCGGAAGCCGACCACCGAACACGGAAGTTAAGCTCTTGCGCCGATGGTAGTTGGGGCATTGCCCCTGTGAGAGTAGGACGTCGCTAGGCAATTAAAAGATCAACCGTTATGGTTGGTCTTTTTTGTTTTTTCAAAACCGAAAGGTTTATGGTGTTAAAGGCACTTTTGACGGGAATAAGAATAAAAAAACAGGATAGGTCGGATTTCGAGGAGCAAAGAGTTCAAGGAAGCAAGGGAGCGACAACCGGAATGTACTATGTACATGAGGATTGGAGTGAGTGCAGCTGACGCAGAAATCTGCCGCTCATCGGAAGCCGACCACCGAACACGGAAGTTAAGCTCTTGCGCCGATGGTAGTTGGGGCATTGCCCCTGTGAGAGTAGGACGTCGCTAGGCAAACGAAAGATCAACCATTATGGTTGGTCTTTTTTTATTTTTCAAAACCGAGAGGTTTTGTGGTGTAAAAGAAGTTTTTACGGAAATAAGGCTATCAATTAGAATAAGTCGGATTTCGAGGAGCAAAGAGTTCAAGGAAGCAAGGGAACGACAACCGGAATGTACTA
>NZ_JCAXEW010000046.1:0-1330 GCF_059759275.1 Ferdinandcohnia sp. GQ5 | reverse complement strand
ATTTGTATGGGTAGGAAGGGGGTACCCCCTTCCTACCCATACAAATTTCGCTCGCTTCGCGTACTATCTTTTTTTGATTGGCAGCTTTTTCATAACTTGCTTTTCTTGATAATCCATTAATATGGCTCCAATTAAGCGAAAGGCAGATTGAGTGTGAGGGAAAATTCTTATTACTCTTTCTCTTCGCCGGACTTCCTGGTTCAACCGCTCCAATGAATTTGTACTGTGTATATAAGTGTGGTATGAACATGGTTCATTTAGGTATTGGATGGCATCTTCGAAGCCTTCTTCTAAGATTTGTATTGCTTTTTTTAGTTTAGAATTATCTCGATAGTTCTTAATAAAATCTTCTTTAAACGCGCAAGCATCTTCTCTAGTCATAGCACTGAATATTCTTTTTAAATCAAAGATTACCTGTGCCATATCTTTTTTTGGAAGATCACCTATTATATTACGCTTGAAATGTACAGTACATCTTTGCCATGAGGTTCCAATAAATTCACGTTGTATAGCCTTTTTTAACCCTTCATGAGCATCTGATATAACTAGCTTAGGTGATTGTAACCCGCGTGACTTTAAATCCTTGAAAAAGCTTTGCCAAGCATCAAAACTTTCTACATGATCTACTTTTAGACCAATAACTTCTCTTTGATCTTTTTCATTAATAGCAGTAGCAATATAAACTGCTTTTGAAACAACACGGTGATGTTCACGAACCTTTATGTACATGGCATCTGCAAAAATATACGGATAGTACATGACGTTTAATGGTCGATTTGCCCATTGATTAACGATTGGTTCAAGTTTCTTTGTAAGTGATGACACAAAGGATTTCGATACATTTTCTCCACAGAGTTGCTTTACAACCTTCGTAACATTTCCAGTAGATACCCCATTAATAACCATCTCTAACATAGAAAGAACAAAAGCTTGGTCGCTTCGTTCATACTTTTCAAATATAGATGGAGAAAAGTCACCTTCACGTGTACGAGGAACACGCAAAGTAATTCGTCCGTTAGATAATAGTAAATCACGTTCATAATAACCATTTCGGTAATCTCGACGAGTAACTGTTCGTTCATAAGCTTTTGCTTGTAAGTGTTCATCACGTTCTTTTTCCATTATTTCATTCAGTACTAAGACTATGGAAGCTTTAGTAACCGCTTCGATATTAGAGTTCATAACAGCATCTTTTAAATTGTCCAAATTTAGGGTAAACTGAAGTTGAGTCAAAATTAATTCCTCCTAATGTTTTCGTCGCTGATAACATTGTGGCCAAATGGAATTGATTTGACTCTTTTTCTTTTTACACAATTATATGGACTTAATC
>NZ_JCAXEW010000045.1:0-1392 GCF_059759275.1 Ferdinandcohnia sp. GQ5 | reverse complement strand
TGGTCTTCTGTCAAGAAAGTGGACAATAAAATTTGAGACTTTTTATAACTCAACGCTACCGCACTTCGTTTGGTACGGTATTAGAAATGACCAGTCGAAAACATGACTGCTCATTTCTAATACCAAAAGTCTAATTTATGAGATAAATACATCATTTGTTGGTTGAAGATTTCTCTCATATTCATTTGGAGAAGTATATCCTAAAGTTGAATGCTTTCTTTTTTCATTATAGAAATTATTAATATAATAATTGACCGCTTTTATTGCCTCTTCTCTTGTTTTGAATCGCCTTCTATAAATTAAGTCTTTCTTGATTGTGGAATGAAATGACTCGATACAAGCATTATCGTATGGATCACCTTTTCTACTCATACTGATTTCCATATTATTTTCAACCATAATATCGATATAATCTTGGGCACAATACTGAGAACCGCGATCCGAGTGATGAATTAAACCTTCGCCAGGCTGCCTTAAAACAATGGCCATATTTAATGCTTGAATAGTTAACTCTTTTTTCATATCTGACCCCAGGTTCCAACCCACAATTTTTCTTGAACATAAGTCCATAATGGAGGACAAATACACCCAGCCTTCTACCGTCCAAATATACGTAATATCAGAAACCCAAACTTTATTAGGTTCTTCTACGTTAAATTGTCGATTAAGCAGATTAGGATATGTGTTTAAATTATGGTTTGAATCTGTGGTGACCACGAATTTCGCTTTTTGATTCGCTTTTAAACCCATTTCATTCATGATTCTAGCTACAGTCTTTTCCGAAACCGAATAACCCCATTCATCTAAATCAGAATGTACTCTTGGACTGCCGTAAGTTCCAAAACTCTCATGAAATGATTTACTTATTTTTTGTTGAAGTTCTAAACGATAATCCTCTTTTTCCGATAGAACTCTAGATTTTTTAAGCCACTTATAATATCCACTCTTCGATACATTAAATAAACTGCACATCTTCGAAATAGCATACTCTTCAGAGTGGTCAAGTATAAAACTATAAACTACGCTTGGTTTTTGGTGAAGATGTGCATGGCCTTTTTTAAGATCTCGTTTTCCTCTCTTAGTTTTTCTAGTTCTTTTTCATGTTGTTTTTTTAATTTTTCAACCTCATTGGGCGTTAAATACTTCTCACTCGTTTCTCCACAGTTTTTTTGTCGATACGCTGAAACCCACCGACTAATGGATTTGGATGAGATTTCTAATTCACGTGCAACATCAGCTGCTTTTCTACCTTCTTCAATAACTAATTTTGAAACATAATCTCTGAATTCTTGATCATAATGTTTTCCCATACCTGGACACGTCCTTATAAATGATGATTGTATTATATAATAAAATCTCATTTTACGTTGTCCACTATTAAGACTAACCTCA
>NZ_JCAXEW010000044.1:0-1466 GCF_059759275.1 Ferdinandcohnia sp. GQ5 | reverse complement strand
TAAACTGTACCCTGTGTAGTAGACACATTAAAAAAAGTCTGCTGCACAGGGTCTTTTTATGTACAATAGATTAAAAATAGTGCGGGAGAGATAGTATGAGTAAAAAAATATTCTCGGAAAAAGAGATCGAATTACTAGCTAAAAATCCATATGTAAAATCAGTAAGTCCCAAAGGTATTACCTATTCAGATGAGTTTAAGGAGCACTTTATAACTCAAAATGACCTGGGGAAGTTTCCTAGAGAGATATTTGAGGACTGTGGGTTCGATACTGAGGTATTAGGTATGAAACGGATTGAGTCTTCTGGAAAAAGATGGCGAGAAGCTTATCGTAAGCACGGAATTCTAGGACTTCGTGATACAAGATCAGGAAACTCAGGTAGACCAAGGGAAAGAGAGCTTTCCACTGAAGAAAAATATGCAAGGTTAGAGGCCGAAAATAACCTGTTGAAAGCAGAGAATGAACTATTAAAAAAGATACGATTCGCAGAAAGGGGGATGAAGAAGAAATAAAATTGTCAGCTGACCAGAAATTTAACCTTATTCATTCCGTTATCGAGAAATACAATCTAACAAGGATGGTAACCCACCTCTGTAAAGTAGCTGGTGTGTCCCGTCAGGGATACTATAACTACTTTTCTGCTAAACAAGTTCAGAGAAGGAAGGATCGGGAGAAAAAGGATGAATCCCTTCGGGACCTGGTTTTAAAAGCATACAATTTCAAGAACCGTAAGAAAGGGGCTCGTCAAATTAAGATGGTATTGGCAGGTCAGTTTAGTGTTGTTTTCAATCTTAAGCGAATCAGAAGAATCATGAAGAAATACGGGATTGAGAGCCCTTTTAGGAGAGCGAACCCCTACAAGCGCATCATTAAGGCTACGCAGGAGCACAAGGTCGTCCCGAACTTACTTAACAGGGAATTCAAACAAGGAATCCCACACAAGGTCCTTCTTACGGATATAACCTACCTATATTTCGGAAAAGGTAAAAAAGCTTATTTATCAACCATTATTGACGCTTCCACCAATGAAGTCTTAGCTCATCAGGTCTCTGATCGAATTACTTTAGATATCGCTACGGATACACTTAAGAAGTTAAAGAAAAACAGGAGAATCAAACTGGCTAAAGGAGCTTATATACATTCTGATCAGGGAGGTCACTATACCAGCCCTGTTTATCAAAAGCTGGTGAAAAAATTCAAATTGGAACAATCAATGTCTAGGAGAGGTAACTGTTGGGACAACGCCCCACAGGAATCATTCTTTGGTCATTTTAAGGACCTGGCTGATATAAAATCATGTGAAACTTTAAAAGAACTTAAGCAAGAAGTGAAAGCTGCCATCCACTACTACAATCACTACAGATATCAATGGAATATGAAAAAGATGACCCCTGTTCAATACAGAGATCATCTTCTTAAAGTAGCCTAGCTTTTTTTAAAATGTCCTTTACAAGGGGTACAGATTA
>NZ_JCAXEW010000042.1:0-8653 GCF_059759275.1 Ferdinandcohnia sp. GQ5 | reverse complement strand
ATAGAAAAACCCTCAAGTTTAGCGGACTCGGAGGGTTTCTCAATACATAGGTGGGAATTAGTCCCTATTTAATTAGGTCTAGGAGTAGACCTTTGTTAGATATTTATATTCTAGCATATGGAGTCTAATTCCTGCTACTAAGGGAGAGAAAAAAATAGTGGGAAGAAATGACAAAGTCATTGATTTAAAGAAACGTGTTGATGAAGCTGAAAAAAATGCTAGAAAAAGAGATTTTGAGAAAGATTCAGAAGCTAGAGAAAAAGGCGAGGAATTAAAAGAAACAGTTTTAAAGCAATTAAAAGAAATTTATGGTGAGGATTTTTATATTGCGCCAGTAAAAGATCCATTTGCAGGGGAGCCGTTTAATCAGACCATGCATAGAAACTTAGATTTGTTAATTAGAATAAATTATTTAACACAAGCAGAGGAAAGTTTTTTATTTAGGATTCAAGCCTATTTGGAATTTAAAAGTAATGTGATAATTTGCAGGGAAGATAAATTTAAAAAGAAAAAGAAAAATGTTGAGGATGATTTTGAACTTCCAAAATCTGCAACTGTTTCAGATATTGCCGAAATGATAGGAAAATCAAGACAGAAAACCTCTGCTATTATGAATAGCTTAAAAGAAAAAGAGATTTTACTTAATCCCGAAGGGGCAGGTCATGTTATTGAAAATGGACGTACTGTAAGCCCTAGAACATGGATTGTGAATCCTTATATTATGATTTGTGCACCTCGTAAACATGAAGTGAAATTAGATAAATTAACAATGAGATTGTTTCAACATTCTTTGAAAAATCTTAAAGATCAAGACGGAAAAAAGGTAACTTTACCTGCAAGGTTTTTTTAATAAAAAAATTTTAGATCATATCAGAAAAAGATATGATCTTTTTTATTATTTGGAATTTTTTAGGTGTCACGAAAAGGTGACAAAAACACCTCAAAGTGTCACGAAAAGGTGACACCCTCAAAAGTACAACAAACCCAGTCATATCAAGGTTTCAAACCACTTTTACAAAACTCTCTCTATTATCACTATTATTTAATAGCAATTCGCCTTTTGTTTTGCAACCCCTAATTATATATATTTCTCGTTATTGCCTTTAAGGCTAAAAGGTTGCCCTGAAGGCAACCTAAAACCTGTCTTTAAGATAGGTTTGATCCATAATATTTTGAGATTGTTCGTATAGTAGGGGTTCATTTTTAGTTTAGGAAAATTTTTTCGACAAAATAGCAAATTATCTTAAGTTTAATGACTATATAAAGTGAGGGGCTATTTTGGATTTATTAACTGGTACTGGCAGATCCACCTTGTCAAACTTGGTTCCGCACAAAAAGCATTTCTAAATCGATATATAGGAGTAATAATAGATTTATAAAGATAGAAAAATAAAAAAAGGATTTAATGAATTTGTGAACAAATGTAAGTTGTCCACATAATTAACAAGGGGTACAGTTTGAAAGGAAAAAAAGATTTTATAATTGTACAAGCAGTGCTGTATAGAAACATACAAAAAATAAATTATTAAATTAAGAGGACTTTTTGAGAGATTTTTATATACTTTTGTTCCAAAAGTTCTTTCCAAAGTCTGAACTTTAACTATTTCATGCTTTAAAATAAAAAGCAGGGTTGTATTAGGACTACAACTCTGCTTGAAAGGAGGTGACCTTTTTATGAAACCACATCATATTCTTAATATTGTGTGCACAATCATTATGATTGTACTAACAACAGTGATAGCAACTTGTGCTGTTATTGCTATTGCTATCTAAAGCCACCCAAACCAGCATATGTCTGACCACATGTGTTGGTTTTTCTTTTATTATTTACATTGTAAACCTTTCAGATACTTATGAACAATAGCATGTTTTAACCAATGAAGTCTAAAACCTATCCTTACCACCATACGAAAGCGTAATTGTATCTACCAAAATTTCCACCATTTTTGACTAATAATTTATATCCATTCTCCTGAACCTTCTTCGTTGTTTATTTCATCATAGCAACTTTCACAAACCGTAGGATAAGGATCATGCTCGTTTGTTTTAATACCGCAATATTTACAATTCATTTTTCAATTCTCCTTTCTTTGATTTTTAATCTACCAAAATTTCCACCATTTCTTTTGTTGAGCTGAAGCAATTTCTTTTCTAGCTTGTTGAGATTCTTTTAATGCTTCTATAAGCTTACGATCTCTTTCTTCTAGTTTTTCATCAATGTACTCTTGTTGCTTTTTTATCGTTTCCAACAATAGCTCATTAAATTTCTTTTGTTCGTTCATGTCTTTTTGCAGTTGTATCAAGACTTCATTAGCTGTTATGGTCACTTCGTTTTCACCATCAGTCATGGTAACGGTTGTCGGTACATTCATTTTTGCTAGGACTTCCTCAACATCTTCTGATTGTTTCCCTTTTTCATATATTTCTCGTATTTTTTTAATGATAGCAAGGGATTCGGAAGCTACAAAGTAGGCTTTTCCTCTTTTTTTTATTTGTAAATGGTGTCCATGAATTCGAATGTATCTTCTGATTGTAGCGTTTGGTATACCTATTTCCTTCTCGATCTCCATGATTGAAAACCATTTTTGGTTGGTATCGTTCATCGGTCACGCAACCTTTCATACATCAGTCATACATTTATTATTCTATATTTATCAAGGAAATTCCTTGTTCACGCTCATGACTATACCGTTTATCAGTCATTGCGAAATTAAGTTGAAAAATATTTTTAAAAAGAGTGTGGCCAATCGAGTAATTTGATTGGCCACACTCTTTTTATTTACATTAAAAAAGGTTGTGGAAGTTTTTCTTCCTGTACCTTTTAAAAAATAAAACAAGCTCTTAATTAAATTAAGAACTTGTTTGTACGGGATTATCGGTAGCTGTTAAAGTAACGCAACCTAATTCCATGTGATAATTTTTCAATGTTGAAAAAGCGTATTTCTTTAGAATGTTTTGATCTCCTGTATTATAGGCTTGGACATAGCGATCTACATATTTTTCAAAAGATTGGATTATATGATTTTCAGCCTTAGCAATTTTCAAAAATTCCTCCTGTTCAATTTTGAAGGATTTGAGCGAAACAAAACGTGGATCTGTTATGATTATTGCTTTTGAATAATCTAAGCCTTTTCTATATTTTTGACCATTCTCTGTATAAATCTTTGTAGTAAAATTTTCTTTGTGTTTCATTTTCGAACGTAAAGGAATAGCAAATTTGTGTCCTTTAATCTCAACCATCAAAACCCCATAACCGCGCCCTTTGTTAACAAAAGTACCATCTCTTTTTTTATCTTCGACTTCTAACAAATGGCTATGTTCATCATAAAAATCCTGTGTTAATTGGTGCAATGTTATTTTCGCCATAATTTTCTCCTCAAAGTATTTATAAAACGAAAAAAAGACCTAGTAAAATACTAGGTCTTTTTGAAAAATCGCACAACATGTTTTTTGTCATTCAATGGGATTTCTTTTTTTAACGTGGGGCAGTCCCTACCACCAATACATCGTTCATTAAGGGATTTCTTTTTTTTACGAGGGGCTTCCCTTGCCACCTGCATCTAATTTTATTATATGTGGCGAATTCCCGAAAAGTCAAGGTACTAGCTGAACTTTAAGGAATTCATATTTTATTTTACCCTAGATCAGCTCAAAAATAACATTGTCCTTTCCCATTGTTTTAAGATGGGTTATTTACATACCTCGTTCTAATTCCTTTTTCTTTTGTCCTCTGTAGCGTTGTTTTTCCTCACGTTTAGATGTTTTTTCCATGTCTTTGTTAGCTTCTTGTACGGCTTCAAGAATGCCACCATAAAGGTCGGTTAATTGGTTCGCTTTTACTAATTTATTTTCATCAAGCAATGGTGTTTTGTTATTTTTTAATGATTCATCATGCTTTTTTATTAATTCTTTTGCGTTATCATACTGTTTCTTGATTTCACTAATTGGAACAACTTTGTTCATGCTTTTATTTATATTTTGGAGCTTGACGGCTTGTTCAAATTTCATGAATTTTATTTCAGGATTATTAGGGTATTTTAAAGACAGATGACGAACAAATTTGTTTTCCATGATTGCTTTTGTCTTAGAAAGAATGTCTTGCTCGATATTAGCTCGTAGCCTTTGATTTTTCAACTTCTCTAAGTCCTCACGATCCTTATTAGTTAGATTCCCAATTCCTTTACCAAACAGCTCTTTTTCTTTAGTTGAGATTCGTTCCTGGAATCGTTCTACTTGCTCTAATCGGAAAATGACATTAGAGTAAGTCAAATCCTTACCCTTTAGGCTTTCTTTTGCTTTATCAAATATTTTTTGTTCTTCAGAAGAATAGCTGTTTTTACCTTTAGAATCATTCCCTTTGATTTCAATGATTTGTTCGCTTAATTTTTTAATTTCAGCATCTATTTCTGCAAGCTCTGCTTTTCGATTTCTAATTACTTTATTGATTTCATCAATTTCCCTTTGAATGTTTCCTATATCGCTCTGCTTTCCCTCTTTCTCCATAGCATGAGCTACATGCCCTAGATGAACACTTGGCAATTCACCAATACCTCTGGCTTCATGTGATAGGTGGGAGATCCTTTCTTGGAATCCTGCTTTCTCTAAAGCCTTATTTGCATGGTTTGCCCATTCTTCTCGCCAATTTTCAAGAGTCTCTTTCCTATCCCAATCGGTTAATGGAACAGCAAAGAATTTTTTGTTTCCGTTTTTATCAAGAACATGCTCTCCATTTTCATTAAAAACATATTCTCTTTTTTTCTTGTTAGCCCAAGAGCCATCTTCGTTAAATGCTCTCATAGTAAGCATGATGTGAACATGAGGGTTATTTTCATCATCTCTATGTATGGCTATATCGGCTACCATACCTTTATCAACGAACTGTTCTTGAGCAAAATCTCGTATCAGTTCCAGTTGTTGTTCATTAGATAATTCTTTAGGTAGAGCAATATTGAATTCCCTAGCCAACTGGCTATTCCAATTCTTTTCGACAGCTTCAACTTCATTCCATAACCGTTGACGATCATATACCCATTCAGGAGCATGAGAAGGAGCTAAAATTATTGTTTCAGGTTGAACGTCTCTTTTGTAGAACTTCACTTCACCAGTACGTTCGTCTGTTAATTTCTCCCCACTACGATATGAAGCAGAAGCAACAGCAGATTGGTTTTTCCCTCTTGTAATTACGTTTCCTGAAAAGTGATAGATAGCCATGATTTCAACTCCTTTTTCTTAGACACCACGTGAACCCAATTTGACCGAAACGAAAAATGAAGAATCGAAGATTGTTTGTTTTTTGTTTTGGCTTGCCGAAGGCAATTAGGTTTTGACCTTCCGAGCATTCGGAAGGAAGTTTTTTTGTTGCGAAGCAACCGCACACACCAACCGGTGTATAAGTGCGCCCTTAAGGAATATTTTACCACGGTTAATTTGGAGAATCTAGCATTTTAGGTGCTGTATTCCTCTTGTTTAAGGTAAAATTGAAATCAGAAAATTTTTAATAGGAGGTGTATTTATATTGTGGAAAGAAATTGAAGTGAAGGATTGGAATCATTTTAATCAAGTAATTTCGGCATTTAATACAAAAGATTGGATATTTCGTGGGCAAAGTTGTGTGGAGTGGCGTATAGAGTCATCTTTATATCGAGAATGCAAAAGAGCAATTACTGAAACAGACAATGACAAATGTGTTTCTGTGGAAGCAAAGATGTTAAAAGAGTTTATATCATCTTACAAGCTGTATTCCAATCAACGAATATCTGAATATCCAAATAGTGATGATCAAAATGAATGGCTTGATGAAAAACTAAGTGCTTTATCAATAATGCAACATTATGGTGCTCCAACAAGACTTCTTGATTGGAGTTACTCGCCATACATAGCTACTTTTTTTGCCTTAGACGGTGCAAGTGATAATTTTTGCATTTATGCTTTAAATAAAAATAGTATTGAAAAATACAATAGAAATATATTAAAGATCAATGCTCATGATAAATTTAAGATTTTCTATAGCAAGTTTAAAGTAAAATCTCCGTTTTTGTATTCATATGAGCCGTTAGAAAAAAATGAACGCCTAAGAAAACAACAAGGGTTATTTATAGTACCTAGTTTTATCAATATGACTTTAGAGGAAATCTTAGATTCATATGGTATAAAAAATGGAGAATTAGAATTAGATGGTAAACAAGTTGCTATTAAAATTATTATTAGTAGAAATGAGCTTAAAGATTGGTGGTTTAGATTAGTACAAATGAATCTAACTCACGAAACTATTTATCCAGGGCTTGAGGGTTTTTGCAAATCATTAAAATTAAATATTTTAAAGTAAGTCACAATTAGTTAACATAACCACCCATTCTAGGAAGCTAAAATGCAAGTCAATCCTCAAATTTGGTCATTCTGAGCTAAAATTGAGGATTTTTTATGTGGGAAATAATTGATTTAAGTTCAAGAATTTCTATTTGGCGTTCTCTCATTTCCTTTCTTTTTCTTCAAATATCTCCCCACTTTGATTTTAAATATATGGTTCTATGACAGAACGATTTGGGTGCCTTTAGAAAAATTATCCAGAACTGGATTATCTCGTTCTGGCATAGATGGTTCTATTTGAGAACCATCCCCTGGATGCCTGTGTTATTTATGGAATACTTGATTTCAGATATCAATAAAATTTAAAAAAATATAGATTAAATGATTGCTTTTAATAGTCCTCTATTTTTGTTTTTGTAAATTTGCTAATTTTTTCAACCAAACCGTATACTTATCCTTACAGATAATGGTTGCCTTTAGGGCAACCTCTTAGCCTTTAGGGCATAAAAAAAACCACTCAAATTAAGAGTGGTTTTTTGCAAACTGTGTGGGCAGTCTGCTTAGGGCAATGATTGCCCATTCAATGGTGATTATCGCTAATGTAAGTATATCAAATTCAGGAGTTGGAGGGAATTTTATGTTAAAGATTTACGAAATTTTAGGAACGGATAAACCGATTTTTAAAGAAAGATTAACAGAACACTTTTTCCTTGATGAATTAACTTACTTGAATGAAGATCCTAAACAATATCGAATTATTGGTTATGTTCGATTCATAAAAAACAGACAAGTTTTTTTCAAACCTGTCTACTCTCTGATTTAACCCCCTGTTCTATTTGAGAACCCCCCCCCTTTAATGTTCAATTTGTCACTTTAATCGTTGAATATTAGTAACTTGTATTATATAATAAAGGTAACTTAAAATAAGAGGTGGAGAAAATTAATGGATCATATCTGGAATGACTTAAAAAACTGGGAAAGTATTTGGGAAGAACAATTGATAGAGGAACAGAGTGGTCCTGATCATGAATACAAAGAGCAAAATATTAAGCTATTAACTGGTCAATTAGAGTCGATTCGAAAAGCTTTAAAAGAAATAGGTAGGTGGATTTAAAATGTTAGAAGTATTGGATTTTCACCGGAAAATGTATGATGCTCGTTGGAATGGAGAAAGAGATTTATATACAAACTTTAGACAACTGGAAGATGAATTCGTGGCTATTGCAAATAAAGAAGGCATAGGCTACGAAAAAATAAACGAAATGCTTGAACAGCTTTATATTCCACCATATAAACATGATGTATTACCTGAACATTTAAAGCACTCTAATTCAGCTAAAAAGGAAAGTGTAGGTCGCCCAAGTCTTGGGGTTACTAAGAAAGTTTCTATCACGCTTCCTAGTGATATTTGGGATAAGATCGAAAAGGAAATTAAAGATCAGGATTTAAAATCTATGTCTGCCTACTTTCGTAGATTAGCGTTAGAGAATTTTAAAGGGGGAATGGTAAATGAAAAAGCTACGGATTTACAAGGAAAATGAGGAATTTGTGATTGAGAGGGTAAATGAATTTAATCATGCAACTAAACGAAAATTCATTAGTGAAAATGGATTATTAGAGGGGTTATTAGTTTATCAGTCTGTTATTGACGAATACGAACTGGAAGTATCAGACGAGTTAGGGGCAATAGTTACAAATTATTTAAACAGTGAGGAATTTCAAGAATGATTTGCTCTTACTGTAGTTCGGAAAACAATAAATTTGCGGAGGACTGCGAATTTTGTGGTGCTTCTTTGAAAAAGCAGCGCCCCAAAATGAGAGATTTTATTTATTTGGATCAATGCGAACTACCTTTTAGGGAGCTGTCGCTTTTTCATACTTATGACTTACTGATTTTGCTTCGATTGGTGAGGGAAGAACGCACAAAAAGTTATCACCTTATGAGAACTGTTCAGAAGGCTCCAGAAGGTGTTTTTGTGGATTCTGACACTCTAACCTTTGCTGAAAGCGAATATAGGCGTTATACGGCTCGTATGAGGGTTATAGAAGGGATTTTGATAGATAGGGTGGGGTACAAGCCTAAAAGAGTGGATGATAAGCTCCTAGAGAGTTTAAAAGCAAAAATAGAGGGGGATAAACAATGAGTGAAGCAGAACTGTTAAAATTAATCTTGCAAGAAGTAAAAGAGTTTAGAAGCGACATTAAGGATATAAAGAGAGATTTAAAGGATTTTCAAAGTTTTGAAAGGGTTAATAAGAAACTAGAGGAGATAAAAGAAATTGTTGTATCATAGAAAGAAAAATGCTAGAAAAAAGGAATTTTTGTTGTTATTGTCGAAACATAGAAA